>JAZNMO010000203.1:0-25712 GCA_045579665.1 Lachnospiraceae bacterium | reverse complement strand
CATGGCGTAAATCTCCTTTGGTAAGTTTGTTTTTAGCGATTCAATTATACCAAAAAGTGAAGATTTATGCCTTTTTTATTGGCTACAATATAGAATTTTCAAGGTTCAATACACCTTTTTGGTGTGGGAAGTTTAAGTTATTATTTTATAAATAAATCTAGCTATTCAGAATCTGCATCCACAAAATCGCATAGTTCTAAATAATTATATTTTTCGGTAAACATAAAATATATTATGGTAATTATCTGAATTTTGTATTAAAATAGTATAAAAGAGTATTCAACAAGGAGGTAACAGTATGAAAAGAAATGTCATCGTTGGTCAGTCAGGCGGTCCTACCGCAGCCATTAACTCTAGCCTTGCAGGCGTTTACCGAACAGCCATAGACCGTGGCGCCAATAAGGTATACGGAATGCTCCACGGCATCCAGGGATTACTTGAGGAAAAATATATCGATTTATCAGAACACATCCGTACCGGCTTAGATGTCGAGCTTCTAAAACGTACACCTGCTGCCTTTTTAGGCTCATGCCGTTACAAATTACCTGGCATTCATGAAGACAAGAGTGTCTACGAAAAGATTTTCGCAATTCTGGACAAGCTGGATATCGAAGCATTTATTTATATCGGTGGAAATGATTCCATGGATACCATCAAAAAGCTTTCTGATTATGCGATTCTTACAGGTCACCAGACACGTTTTATCGGCTGTCCTAAGACAATTGATAACGACCTTGCATTAACAGACCATACACCAGGCTATGGCAGTGCTGCCAAATATATCGGTACATCCATGAAAGAAATTATTCGAGACAGCTTCTGTCTGGAATACCCAAAGGGACTCGTTACAATTGTAGAAATCATGGGAAGAAATGCAGGCTGGTTAACCGGTGCCGCAGCTCTTTCAAAGGGAGAAGACTGCGAAGGTCCTGATTTAATCTATTTACCGGAATTAACCTTTGATATTCAGACCTTTAGAGCCAAAGTAGAACAACTCTTGAAAAAGAAAACCTCTGTTGTTGTAGCCGTTTCTGAAGGTATCAGAACAGCTGACGGAAAATATGTCTGTGAGCTCGGAAAGGATATTAACTTTGTAGATTCCTTTGGCCACAAGCAGTTATCAGGAACAGCCTCATACCTTGCAAGCTTTATCGCAGGAGAGCTGGGCTGCAAGACAAGAGCTATCGAGTTTAGCACATTACAGAGAGCAGGTTCTCACTCTGCTTCCCGTGTAGATATCCTGGAAGCCTATCAGGTAGGCGGTGCTGCTGTCAAAGCTGCAGACGAAGGCGATTCCGGACAAATGGTAGTACTACAGAGAATTTCCGACGACCCATACCAGTGCGCAACAGCAGTAAAAGACGTACACAAAATCGCAAATGATGAAAAATGTGTACCAAGAGAATGGATTAGCAAAGATGGCACCTATGTAACAGATGACTTTATCACATACGTCAGGCCATTAATTCAGGGGGATGTTGCTCCGGTTATGGTAGACGGTATTCCTCGTCATTTATATACACCTAAGGAGCTTTACAAAAAATAAGAATATCGCATAATAAAACGCATGCATTCTTCAAATCAAATGCATGCGTTTTACTATATGTATTTCTTTTCTACTTTAATCACCGCAAAATAATTCTGCCATTTCGCTAATATTCTTTGTTGAATCTCCAAAGAAACCTCTTCATCACTTCTTGCATAACCCTGCGGAAGCACCACATCAAAAATCAGATTGGTATGCGTGGGCCCTTCTACCATTCGAAAATCATGAATAGACAGCTCTCTATCCATCTCCTTTACCAGCCTCTCCACTTCCTTGCGAAGCCCCATTACCTTCTCATCATCTGCCTCAATCGGGTCCATATGCAATACCGCTTCACACTGAAAACGCTCCCTAAGCTCATACTCTATCACATCCATCAAATCATGCAGTTTGTAAACATCCTCCTTGCCGGACACCTCTGCATGAAGAGAAATCATCCTACGTCCAGGACCATAATCATGTACTATCATATCATGAATACCAACTACATCCTTATGCGACAACACCAGCTCCTCTACACTTTTTACAAACTCCGCATCAGGCGCTTCTCCCAAAAGAGGACTCAGTGTTTCTTTTGCCGCCGAATATCCTGCAATCAAAATAAACACTGCCACAATCAGACCCGAAATACCATCCAGATTAATCCTGGTGAAATAATACAATATCATAGAAAGTAAAACCACCGATGTAGCAATACAATCACTCAAACTATCTATCGCAGTTGCACGCATTGCAGCAGAATCTATCTTCTTGCCATAGATACGATTGTAAATAGACATATACACCTTTACAAAAATAGAGACTAACAACACCAACAAGGTAACAGGGTGAATCTTCATCTCTTCCGGATGAAGAATCTTCTGAAAGGATGACTGCAAAAGCTCTAACCCCATATACATAATCAAGCCTGCAACAACCAACCCCGATATATACTCAATTCTTCCGTGCCCGAAAGGATGCTCAGGGTCCGGCTTCTTACCCGCAAAATGAAAACCTATTAAAGTCACTACACTCGAACCTGCATCTGACAGATTATTCAATGCATCTGCCATCATCGACACCGACCCACAGATAAAACCTGCCACATATTTCCCTAAAAACAACAGCATATTCAATGCAATTCCTACCCCTCCTGCAAGCTGACCATATGCTCTTCTTACAATCGGATTCTTATAATCTGTATAATCCTTAATAAAAAAACGACTCAATATCCCAAACATTCTCTTTTGCACACTCCTTATGCATTATTACCACATTATGCAAACTTCGTCTCAGCAAAGTTGGCACAATTTCACAATTACTTTTATTAAAAACATAGAAAACTATCAACTATAACGAATATAGACTTGTAAGGTCAACCATACTAGGTTAAAATATATATATAATTTACAAGATTCCAGTATATATATCATAGCATAAATGTATATATTTGGAAATGCAGAAAGGCAACATAATGAGTAACAAAAACAAAACCATTATCAAAAACATATTACGCGAATTATGGGATACCGCAAAGCTTCTTGTCATTTCCCTTTTAATAGCAACACTCCTAAAGAACACCGTAGTAGCGAGCGCATATGTTCCTAGCGGCTCTATGGAAGGTACTGTAGCTACAGGAAGCCGTATCTTTATCAACAAGCTTGCCTATACAGTTGCCACACCGGAAAGAGGTGATATCGTATCCTTTTACTGCCCGGACGAACCGGATACTCTATATCTTAAGAGAATCATCGGGCTTCCCGGAGAGATGGTAGAAGGGATTGACGGATATGTATATATTAATGGGGAGATTCTTCTAAATGACTATACTGATATTCGTTTAAATAAAGATTTTGGCCCATTTATTGTTCCTGAAAATTCCTACTTTATGCTCGGAGATAACAGAGTCAACTCTTGGGATTCACGTTATTGGGATAATCCTTACGTTTCCCTTGAAGCTATCATCGGTAAGGCGACCTTTGAATTTTATCCTCAGGTTAAGGTATTAGAATAATATTATCAGCACATGAAAAGACAGTTCCCAATGTGAAATCATTCACATCACACGAACTGTCTTTTTATGTCATAATACTATTCTATTCATTTGCCATCATATCTGCCAAAACTTCCTTCGCCTTCTCAAGCTGATTATCCACACCTGCAAGATACTGTTCTGCATCTAATTCAATCTCTACATCAGGTGCAACTCCTACTTCATGAATATTGTTACCCTTTGGTGTATAATAAGTGCTTACTGTTAACTTCACCGCAGACCCATCCGACAAATTAATTACTCGTTGCACAATTCCCTTTCCAAAGGTAGTTGTACCTACAATCTTACCAACGCCGTAATCCTTAACAGCACCTGCAAGAATTTCCGATGCACTGGCACTATAACCATTTGTCAACACAACCAAAGGTACCTCTATCTCATTCTTTCCGCTACAGGTATACTCTTCACGGGTGCCATACTTATCCTCTGTGTAAACAATCAACCCCTCAGGCAAAAGCATATTACAAATATTACATACGGTACTTAAATTGCCGCCCGGATTACTTCTTAGGTCTATAATGAGCCCTTCCATGCCATATGCCTGTGCCCACTTATATGCCTTGGCAAATTGACTAGTCGTAACATCATCAAACTCAAGAATCTTAATATATGCCATACGGTCCTTCAACATCTCGTATTCTACGGTAGGACTTTCAATCTTCCTTCGCTGCACCTCGATATCCAGTGGCTCGGGCTCTGTTTCTCGGATAACCGTAATTGTTACCCAGCTATTCTCTTCACCCTTTATCTTACTCACGACATAAGTACTGTTCTTACCATACATATCTTCGCCGTCAACCATATAAATATAGTCATTCGCCATCAGACCGCTTTCCTCCGCCGGTGTATCTTTGATAACCTGCGAAATCTGCACATAACCAGTTTCTGAATCCAGACTGACATAAGCACCAATTCCATAATAAATGCCCTGCGTCTGCTGCATCAATGCTTCCAACTCTTCATGAGTATAATATTCTGAATACGGATCATCCAACGCTAGCAAAAGCCCTTCGTATACACCATCTGCCAGCTGCTGTGGCTCTACATCCTTCCAAAAATACTCCTCTATCGTTTCTTCAAGCAACGACAGCTTCTCCATCGTAGATTCTTCGGCAACACTTTCAATCTCCGCCGTTCCCATTATGCGCATCAATGACTGTAAATTCTTTGAAACATAAGTAACTCCTAAAGCAATCAGCGAAATGACACAAGCAATTCCCAGCCCTGTAGCAACGCCTTTCCAAAAGGCTTTACCAGATGCTTCTTTTTGCTCCATAGCTTCCCCACACCTTTCTTATTATTGTTATGAGCCAAAATAATCCCAAGGATTCACATAGCTTCCCCTCAATCGCACACCAAAGTGCAAATGATTACCGGTAGACCTTCCCGTCGTACCTACTGCCGCTATCTTCTCTCCTCGCTTTACCTCCTGCCCTTTCTTCACATACAACTTTGATGCATGCATATAAATTGTATATAACTCATCACCATGGTCAATCATGACATAATTACCCATGGAGGAGCTATACGCAGCTGCTACAACCTCTCCATCATATGCTGCAAGTATTGGCGAACCGCCCGGTGCCGCCATATCCACACCATTGTGGAACTGCTTCACCTTCAAAATCGGATGAATACGATACCCATAATCATCTGATATTCTTGTATAAGAAGGTGCCGGCCAGGCAAACTTTCCGCCATCATACTTTCTACGTTTTGCTTCCTCAAGAGCTGCTTTATCAGCAGCTACAGCTGCCTCCAAAGCTTCTATCTCAGCATTCTGCGATGCAATCTCTGCCTCATAGGCTGCAAGCATCGTCTCCTGATTATCAATATCCTTCTCATATGCCGTGATTTCCCGCTCTTTTTCTCCTATCAAGGTCTGTAAGGATGCCTCCTCCTTCTCAACCTCCTGCTTCGTCTCCAAGAGAAGCTGCTGTTCGGTTTCAAGCTGCTGCTTACATACCTCTACATATTCTCTAATTGCAGTATATTCATTCAGCTTTCTCCTATCATATGCAGATAGCTGCTCTATATAATCTGCCTTATTCAGAAAATCAGCAAAGGACTTTGCGGTAAATATCAGCTCCATCACACTACTATCGCCATTCTCATACATAAATCTGATACGCTGCTTCATCGCTTCATATTGCTGTTCTTCTGTCGCAAGCGCATTCTCTAAATCTGCATTAATCTGTACAATCTCCGCTTCCTTCGTGGTGATTTTATCTTTCAAATCTACAATCTTTGTTTGCACATCAGACAAGGTTGCATCCAGCTGCGTCACATAGCTTGCAAGATTATTCTTCGTTGTCTGGAGATTAGCAATTACTTTCTCCACATTGGTAAGTCCCGTCTGCAGCTCCTTACGTTCCTGCTCTGCTTTCTTAATTGCATTCTGCTTATCTTTAATACTCTGCTCCAACTGGGATATCTCATCTGCCCTGCTAACCGCCGGACATATGCTAACTGTAAAAAATGCCACCAGTAACAGCAATACAATCCCCTTCAAGGCTCTTTTTAAACGCATAGATATCCTCCAACCCTTATACACTTAAATGCTTTCTTACTGTTGTAAAGCTTCCAAGGAAACCAATACCAACACCAAGTCCAATACAAACCGGAGTCAAATCTGCAAAAATCTGCTCCACTGTCAAAAACTGCATCAACTGAGACAAATACGTAAATCTCTCAGCCACATATAGCATTACCTGATTGTAAATCATATAAACTACAATTAATGGAATAATAGAACCTATCACACCAATAATAATCCCCTCTATTACGAATGGAGCACGCACAAAAAAGTCTGTCGCACCAATGTATTTCATAATCTGAATCTCTTCCTTACGAACTGAGATACCAATCGTAACCGTATTACTAATCAGAAATATCGATACCGCAAACAAAATCAAAATAATTCCACCGGTTACATATCCGATAATTACATTAATGCCCGATAACATATTAGAAACCACAGCTGCTTCATTGACCTTACGCACACCATCAATAGATCTCAAATAACTCACCAACGATTCATGCATGGAAACATCTGTCAAAAAGACTTCATAGCTATCTGATTCTTCCAAAGGATTTTCCAAAAATCCCTTTTCTGCCTCTTCATCTCCCTCAAAATAAAAAACTTTAAAGGTCTCCCATGCTTTATCTGCAGAAATATACTCAACCTTGCTGACCTCTACACGTCTGGAAATCATTTCACCAATCTCCAAAACTCTCTCATCACTGATTCCTTCATCAAAAAATACCGTAACTGAAATTCCATCCTGCGCACTCTTTACCATATGCTGAAAATTCATTAATATCGCATAGAATAATCCAAACAAAAACAAACAAGCCGAAATGGTAGCTACTGACGCAAGAGTAAACCATTTATTACGGAAGGTACTCCTTACTCCTTGCCACATACAATAAAACAATGTACTAATCTTCATCGATGTAACCTCCCCTCTCTTCATCGCTTACGATAATTCCCTTCTTTACGGTAATTACACGCTTCTGCATTGCATTAACGATTTCACGGTTATGGGTTACAACCAACACTGTAGTGCCATTCTCATTAATCTTTTCTAATAAATTCATAATTTCCCATGAATTATTTGGGTCCAAATTACCCGTCGGCTCATCTGCCAGCAAAATATCAGGCTTATTTACTAATGCTCTTGCCAATGCCACTCTTTGCTGTTCACCGCCCGAAAGCTGCTTTGGTCTTGCCTTATACTTATTTGCCAGACCCACCATCGACAAAATAGACGGTACATTCCTGCGAATCTCACGTCCCGGTACCTGTATGATTCTCTGCGCAAACGCCACATTCTCATACACATTTCTATCCTTTAGCAATCGGAAATCCTGAAATACAATTCCGATACCTCTTCTGTACTTTGGAATCTGCCTGTGCTTTAGACGCCCTACATCGACTCCATTCACATACACTCTGCCCTTACTTGGCAGAACCTCTCTCATAATCAGCTTTATCATAGTGGACTTTCCGGAACCACTATCACCTACGATAAATACAAATTCTCCCTTATCTATATGCAAATTCACATTATTTAATGCAGGTGCACCTTCTGTATATGCCTTGCTTACATTCTCAAATGAAATTACATGGTCATTTGGCTTCCTAACAACCCGTTTCTTAGCTCCTGTTCTCAATTACATTCCTCCCTTTAACATAAATCCCTACATACCAAAAGAGATTGCCTAAAGGCTAACCTCAAAAGAGATTGCCTAAAGGCAATCTCTTCTCTAAATTCACTCTATGTAACTGATTAATACTCAAATGACTCCATGTATTTCATGTAGCGAACAACCATTAATGCAATCTTAAAGGTAATTGCATCCTCAAATACTCTTAAATCCAAGCCGGTGCTCTTTTGCAGCTTATCCAATCTATATACCAGGGTATTTCTGTGAATAAACAACTGTCTTGAGGTCTCTGATACATTCAATGAATTCTCGAAGAATTTATTAATTGTTGTCAATGTTTCTTCATCAAAATCATCGGGACTCTTGCCGCCGAATATCTCCTTAATAAACATCTTACAAAGCGGAATCGGCAACTGGTAAATCAATCTTCCGATACCAAGCTCGCTATAAGCGATAATTTCTCTCTCTGCAAAGAAAATCTTTCCTACATCCAGTGCCATCTTAGCTTCCTTGTAGGAACGGCTTACTTCCTTAATCTCCTTAACATTTGTACCGTATGCGATGTGAATGTCCCTGATACCTTCCTTACCTAAAGCATCTTCAATCTGTCTTGCATACTTATCAATATCCTTATTCGTCTCGCTGTCAGCTACTTCCTTAACGATAATCACATTATTCTCATCTACTGCCGTTACAAAGTCTCTGCCATTCTGACCAAAGTTCTCTCTTACCTTCTCAAGAATGTTTGCATCCTTGCCGTTAGGCGACTCTACAATCAATACCGCTCTCTTCACATCCGTCTGTATATGAAGCTTCTTAGAACGGCTGTAAATATCCACTAACAACAAATTATCCAACAACAGATTCTTGATAAAGTTATCCTTATCAAATCTCTCCTTATAAGCAATCATAAGGTTCTGCAACTGGAATGCTGCCATCTTACCAACCATATATGCATTCTCACCTGCATCACTTGCAATTAAAATATACTCAAGCTGCTGGTCATCATATATTTTAAAAAACTGACATCCCTGAATCTCCTGAGAGTCTGCGGGAGACTTTACAAATTCCAATACGGAATTTTCAAAGCTATTGGCACTGCTCTTGGTTGATGCCACAAGCTTACCGTCAATATCTGCAACAAACAACTCAACTCTTGCAATCGCCTTTATCCCTTCAATAGTATTCTGCATGATCTGATTGGAAATCATTATGCCACACTCCTTACTTATACAATATCAACAAAGATTTTTATCTTTAGAATTCCTGTTTCTTTGCATTACGAATTTATTTTAATACAAATACACAAATAAATCCATAGTATTTCATAACTTTTTTATGCATTTTTAGATATTTTTCCCTAAAAAATAGGTTTTTCGAGGATAGTCAAGATATACAAAAAAATTTCATTCGCCATATTTTACTTATTATGGTACAAAATAGTATATTTCTGCCGATATATAGTATATGATAATGACTCAATAGAAAGGTGGGGTGATACTATGGATTTCGCTTTATTATCTATGAATCTGGCACAGTCACAGTTGATGACAAATGTCGGAACGGCAATGTTAGCAAAATCTATGGATATGGCTGAGACAACCAGTGAATCTATTACTCAGCTTATTGACTCAGCCGCCATGGAGCATTCTGTTCATCCGGAGCTCGGAAGTAATATTGACATTTTCATCTAGCTCATACGTCTAAACGTATGCCAAAAGGCTGCTATACTAATATGTACAGCAGCCTTCTTCATACTTATACCATATATTCCTAATACTATCTTGTCCAATTTTCCATCGGAAGCATCACTTCATAATATGCAATATCGTAAATTTCATCCTCATACACATAATAATCCTGATAATTAAAGATTACCTCCGGCATATCCTTAGGCGCATAAAAAATCATTTGTCCACTGGTTCCGGTATTTGATACCATATATTCATCCGGTAATTGATTATCCGTCCAACCCGTTTCCAGCGGCAGGCAATACTCCTCTCCCCACGAGAGAGCAAAATCAGAATAGTACATATATACCGGCTCTGAATCCAACGCTGTTAATGTTACATCTATTATAACATACTGATATCCTTCCGGTGCTGTCTGCTCCTGAATACTATCTGTCACAGAAACAGAATCTATCGACATATCAAAATATACAGAATTCAGTATTTCTTCCCTACTCAATGTATAAAGTGGAATCTCCTCCCCTTCATCAGCCGGAAACTCTGCTGAATAAGCAATATCCGATATTACGCTTCCATTAATCTGTTCCATAAAGCTATCTGCCAAATGTGCCATCTTCCACGCAAATCCACTACCTATATGTATTGCTACTACTTCTCCATACTCGTTTACTATCGGCGCACCACTTGCTCCTGCTGTACCATACTTCGAATCTATTTTGTAATTCAATACACCATCTTCACAGCTTATGACCTCTGCCTCATAAACACAGTTCTCATGCACATCCTCTGTATCCCACAAATCTGCCAGCAGATATATTTTATCCCCTGTCATTGGCTGCTCCGAAGCCACCTCTAATGTTTTTAATCCTTCTGCATTCTGTACTGTAAATGCGGCTACATCCTTATTAATTGCCGGAGCCACATCTGCATCCTCAATAATCACACAATTCTTTATACCTGCTCCCGTCGACTCATCTGTGTATGCAGAAAAGATTTCTCCACCTGTTACATATTCCGGAAGTTCATTTCCTGTAAAAGTATTTGCTTCGTCCGGCCATAGATAATGGAAAGCTGTTACCAACAGCTTTTCACCATGTACCTCCGAATCTATCAAAAAAGATGTTCCAGCTGAATAATCACCCTCTTGTGTATACCAATTCACATTGAAAATACGCTCCGAAGCTAATGCCTCAATCTCAGAAAAATCCAACTTAGTTTTCTCTCCGGCACCGCTCGTGCTCTCCTCATCCTTAGCATCCTCACTCATGCTTGCAGTCACATCAACACCTTTGACTGCATTTTCATCCGCCTTAGCACATCCCAGCAGTGAAACCGCCATTCCCAATGCCAGTACCATTGCACTTATCCTACGTCTCATAAACATATATTCCTCCCTCAAACTATTTATAACGTGCATTATATATAATATTGAGTTTGATATATTATGTCAACTCCTTCAGATTTGTGCTACTACATTTTATTTTCTACGAATGCAGTTCTCCTTAATCTCTATCATACCCTTTTTCAAGAGATTGCCAACAGCACGCTTAAATTCATTCTTGCTCATCTGTGTCTCACGTTTAATCACATCAGGGGAAGCCTTATCTGTAAAAGGAAGTACTCCCGCATAGCTGTCCATAATCTCAAGAATCTTCTGTGCATCCTTCTCTATCTGCAGGTATGCCTTCTCACGAATACTTAAATCAAGCTTTCCATCCGGCTTTACTGCTGTTACACGGGCAGTTACCCTCTCACCTACCTTAATGGTTCCATAGATTTCCTTCTTCGGAATCAATGCAGAGTACAGATTGTCTACTGCTACAAACGCACCAAACTCCTCACTGGTCTGGTAAACAGTTCCTGTCACCATATCATCCTTCTGATACTCACTATCCTTCTGCAAATACTCATATACATTCATAGTCGCTGCAAGTCTTCTGCTCTTATCAATATAAAGTGCTACCAACACTTCTTCCCCCTGCTTAACAGGCTTGGTCTGCTCTTTATAAGGAAGAAGGATATCTTTCTCCAATCCCCAATTCAAAAACGCACCAATATTAGTTACCTGTGAAACTGTTAATATGCCAACCTCATCTACTGTCAACAGCGGCATACTGGTTGTTGCGATAATTCTATCCTTAGAATCCTTATATAAAAATACCTCCAGGGTATCTCCAGCTTTGGCACCTGCCGGCACCTGCTTCTTTGGAAGGAGTACACGCTCATCCATGGATGCATTAACACTCTCACCAAGGTACACACCAAAATCCACTTCTTTTACTATAATCAATTCCTGTCTTTTTCCTAACTGAAACATACTTTTACCTTTCTTCTCAAACCTGACGACAAAAGCCTTCCATCTTTGCCTGCTTCTGTCTATGCTTCTTAATTCCACAAAAAAACTCTCGACTAAGATTCGAGAGTTTCAAGAGCAGCGCTACAAGGATTCGAACCTTGAAATGACGGAGTCAGAGTCCGTTGCCTTACCGTTTGGCGATAGCGCTTTATTTATTTAAGTGACTGTGTAACTCATCAGCACAATGGATAGTATATCCTATGCTACAGAAAAATGCAAGCCTTTTTTTAAATTTTTTAATAAAAGTTTTCTTTTGCTTTTAGAATGAATTTTCTGATAATTGTGGCACCGGATTACGGTGCCACAATATTTAGCTTACACTTCAAATAGCAACTCACCATAGGTTGGCATTGGCCACACACTGCTATCAACTAACATCTCCAATTTATCAACCGGTGTACGGAGTGCTTCCATAGCAGGCTTCACTGAATCCTTGTAGAAGAAAGCCTGTGTCTTGGCATCTGTCATAGCTTGCGCTTGTGCATTAATCTCTACCAGATTCTTCAATGCCTTTCTAGTCTCTTCTAACAACGTATCAACTTCAAGCAACAGCTCTGCCTGCGCATTCCCTGAGGCCCCCGCCTCTTTTACAGCAATTACAGTATGAGCAAGCTCTCCTGTATAAGCAGCTACAGCCGGAATGATATCCTTACTTGCCATGTCAATCATCGTCAGTGCTTCTATATTCAATGTCTTTGCATACGTTTCATAGGTAATCTCTTCTCGAGACTCTAATTCCACTCTTGTGAAAATACCAAACCTTTCAAACAATGCAACGGCTTTATCTGTTGTCAATGCACATGCCGCGTCAATCGTAGACTCAATATTCGGCAATCCTCTTCTTGCTGCTTCTGCAATCCATTCCTCTGAATATCCATCACCACTAAAGATAATTCTCTGATGCTCTGTCATAAATTCTTTCATCATATCATGAACAGCCATATCAAAATCCTCAGCCTGCTCTAATCTATCAGCCGCTTCACAGAATACCTCTGCTACAATCGCATTTAATGTAGTATTTGGGCTGGCAACGGAATCAGAAGAACCTACCATACGGAACTCAAACTTATTTCCTGTAAAAGCAAATGGCGAAGTTCTGTTACGGTCTGTTGCATCTTTCACAAACTCAGGAAGTGTAGAAACACCTGTCTCTAACTTTCCGCCCTGCTTTACCTTAGCAGCGTCCCCTGTCTCAATAAGCTGTCTTACAACATCTTCTAACTGTTCTCCAAGGAAGATAGAAATAATCGCCGGTGGTGCTTCTGATGCACCAAGTCTGTGGTCATTTCCTACATCAGCTGCCGACTGACGAAGCAAATCTGCATGTCTGTCAACCGCTCTCATAATGCAAGCAAGTATAAACAAAAACTGAATATTCTTATTAGGTGTATCACCCGGGTCTAATAAATTTACACCATTATCTGTTGTAATAGACCAGTTATCATGCTTGCCCGAACCGCTGATTCCTGCATATGGCTTTTCATGAAGCAAACATCTTAAATCATGCTTAATTGCCACTCTTTTCATCGCTTCCATCACTAACTGATTGTGGTCTACCGCAATATTAGCAGTCTCATAGACCGGTGCAAGCTCATGCTGTGCAGGAGCTGCCTCATTATGCTGTGTCTTAGCAGTTACTCCAAGCTTCCAAAGCTCTACATTCAAATCCTTCATATATGCACCAACACGCTCTTTGATGACACCAAAGTAGTGGTCTTCCATCTCCTGTCCCTTAGGAGCCGGTGCACCAAATAACGTACGGCCTGCAAACATTAAGTCTTTTCTCTGCAAATATAAATCCTTATCTACAAGGAAATACTCCTGCTCAGCACCAACACTGGCAGTAACCTTTGTTGCCTCAGTATTTCCAAACAATCTAACAATACGAAGTGCCTGCTGATTCAAAGCCTCCATCGAACGCAACAATGGTGTCTTCTTATCCAATGCTTCTCCTGTATAAGAGCAAAACGCTGTTGGAATACACAGAATCGTTCCACAGCTTGATTCCTTCAAAAATGCAGGCGAAGTAATATCCCATGCAGTATAGCCTCTCGCCTCAAAAGTTGCTCTTAATCCACCAGAAGGGAATGACGATGCATCCGGCTCACCCTTAATCAACTCTTTACCCGAGAACTCCATCAGCATCCTTCCATCCTTATCCGGATGTGTGACAAACGCGTCATGCTTCTCCGCAGTAATACCCGTTAACGGCTGAAACCAATGAGTATAATGTGTGGCACCATTTTCTACAGCCCATTCCTTCATCTCTTTTGCAACGATGTCTGCTGTAGCCATGGATAACTCTCCACCTTGTTCCATAACCCTAGTCACTTCCTGGAATACCTTCTTTGGAAGTCTCTCTCTCATCTTTGTGATGGTAAATACTTTTTCACCGAATATCTCTTCAACATTCAAAAGTTCGCCCATGTCATTACCTTTGCCTTTCATGTAATATATGAAAAAAATAAACTAAATCAACACAGAATGCAAGTAGCAATTCCGAATTTTGTATAAACCATACAGATTAAGCTTCTGTCTTCACTCTTAATAAGTCATATTTATTAGGAGTTTCAGAAAGCTCTACATAAATCGTCTGTCTTGAATGAGGACAGCTCTCCACACTTGTACCTTCTTCGTCATACATATTCAAAACCTTAACCTCTACATTGCTTCCGTCAGGCTTCATAATCTCAATGGTATCACCCACGCAGAACTTATTTCTCTGTTCAAACTTAGCACAGCCTCGTCCATCTATCTCTTCAATAATACCAAGATAGGTATATTCATTCACATAGGTATTACTATCATAAATCTGCGTATTCTCATCAGGCTTTCCAAAATAGAAGCCCGTTGTAAACTGACGATACGTACACTTTGAAATCTCAGCCTGATACCATGGCATATTGTCACGATACTTCTCTTCCGAATCAAAGAAATCATCAATTGCCTTACGATAGGTTCTTGCAACTGTTGCTACATAAAGCGCAGTCTTCATTCTTCCCTCTATCTTCAAGCTGTCAATTCCTGCATCAATAATCTCAGGAATATATTCAATCATACATAAATCCTTAGAATTGAAGATATATGTTCCTCTTTCATTCTCATAAACCGGAAGATACTCGCCCGGTCTCTTCTCCTCTACAACTGCATACTTCCATCTGCACGGATGCGTACAGGCACCTTGATTGGCATCTCTTCCTGTAAAATAATTAGAAAGCAAACATCTTCCCGAATAAGAAATACACATTGCGCCATGAATAAAGCTTTCAATCTCCATATCCTCAGGAATCTTATCTCTAATCTCTCTAATCTCCTTTAAGGAAAGCTCTCGCGCCGATACTACACGCTTCGCTCCCTGCTGCCACCAGAACAAATACGTCTGGTAATTCGTATTATTCGCCTGTGTAGAAATATGTATCTCTATCTCAGGACAAATCTCCTTTGCCAGCATAAACATACCAGGGTCAGAGATAATCAACGCATCCGGCTTAATCTCCTTAAGCTCTGCGAAATACTCTCTTGCACCATCCAAATCATAATTATGAGCAAGAATATTGGCTGTTACATACACCTTAACATTATGTGCATGAGCAAAGGCAATACCCTCTCTCATATCATCAGGAGTAAAATTCTTTGCCTTCGCACGAAGTCCAAAGGCTTCTCCTCCAATATATACCGCATCCGCACCAAATATAACCGCAGTCTTTAAGACCTCAAGGTTACTTGCCGGAATCAACAACTCAGGTTTTCTTCTACTCATGTACATCCTCCCTGTCTACTGCCTTCTTCACGGAAAGGGTCACGCCATCCGCCACAGGCAATATCACTGTTTCCAATTCATCATGATGAGTCAGAGCATACAAATATTCTCTCATTCTGTTATGAATGGTTCTATTTCTTCTTGTTACTACATACTTAGACTCCACAATATCTCCGTCCTGTAAGATATTGTCCGACACCAGCAAGCCTCCTGGTGCCAAAAGCCGCAGGATATCCGGCATAAAGTTAATATACTGCCCCTTAGCCGCATCCATAAATATAAAATCATACGTACCTTCCAGCCCTGCCAGTATCTCTACTGCATCTCCCTCCAGCAGCGTAATCTCCTGTTCCTTATTTGCCTTTTTAAAATTCTCTCTTGCAATCGGAATTCTCTTCTCATACTTCTCTATGGTAGTGATATGACATCCCTTTGGCGCATACTCACTCATTAGTAAAGCAGAAAAACCAATGGCCGTTCCAACCTCCAGAATCTTCATGGGACGCCCCCACGCCAGCAAAAACTTAAGCAAGCTTTGCATCTGCGGTCTGATTATCGGTACATTGGTTTCCTTGGAATACTTCTCCAGTTCATGAAGATAAAGAGGATTCCCTTTATCAAAAGATTGAATAAAGGTCGTCATTCTCTCGTCTGCAATCACTATTCTTCCTCCATCTTGGCCGTTATCGCAGCCAGTATTTCAGCTGCATTCATCGTCGGACTCAGCTCATATACTCCCGGCTGTATGCCGCCTGTTGTATCAGACAGCATCTCCTGAACATAAAATATCTTAGCATCTGCAATGATGCCTTTACTCTCGAGAAGCTCTGCCACTTCCATAGTATCCTTATCCTCTGTGATAACAACACTAACCGGCTGTGCCTCACCCGTGCTCAACGGCGCATCTGCAAATACAGCATATCCAAAGTCATAGGCAGAAACCGAAAGAAAAATCACCGCCAGTACAACCACTGCTGTAATACATATTTTAAAAACTGTTGCTGACATTGCTCCAAATAGCTGCTTAAGATTCATACATTCCTTGCCTTTCTGTCATTCACTCCTGTGTTAGACTGTTAAATCTCCATAATAATCGGTAAAATCATCGGACGTCTCTTTGTCTTCTTCCAAACAAACTCACTTAAGGTTTCCTTGATACTGGTCTTAATCTTACCCCAATCAGTAATATTCTTATTCAAACAGTTCAGAACTGCTTTCTCCAATACCTTGCGAGCCTCTTCCATCAGTTCATCTGATTCCTTCACATATACAAAGCCTCGTGATACAATATCGGGACCTGCTAACAGCTCACCAGTTACACCTTCAAGAGACATAACTACAATAAGAATACCATCCTCTGCCAGATGCTGTCTGTCACGAAGCACTACATTTCCTACGTCACCAACACCTAAACCATCTACAAGAACAGTTCCTACCGGCACCTTACCTGCAACCGTTGCCGCAGCATCATCAAGCTCCAACACATCACCCGAAGACAAAATAAATACGTTGTCCTTATCAATTCCTAAATCCATAGCAATCTTTGCCTGTGCCTTCAAATGCTTGTACTCACCATGTACTGGCACCGCATACTTAGGCTTTGTCAATGTATAGATAAGCTTAATCTCCTCCTGGCAGGCATGTCCGGATACATGGGTATCCTGGAAGATAACATCTGCTCCCTTCTTGGAAAGCTCATTAATCACCTTTGTAACTGCCTTCTCATTTCCCGGAATCGGGCTGGAAGAGAAGATAACCGTATCACCCTTGCCAATGCTAATCTTCTTATGCATTCCACTTGCCATACGACTCAAGGCTGCCATACTTTCGCCCTGGCTTCCCGTTGTAATGATAACCGTCTTATCTCTAGGATAATTCTTTAACTGCTCTATATCAATCAAGGTATTCTCAGGAATATTAATGCGGTTCAGATTCGAAGCAGTCTCAATAATATTCACCATGCTTCGTCCTTCTACCACTACTTTTCTGCCAAACTTATTGGCAGTATTGATAATCTGCTGCACTCGGTCTACATTAGACGCAAAGGTCGCAATAATAATGCGTGTCTTCTTATGCTCCTCGAAAATATTATCGAATACATTTCCAAGCGTTCTCTCTGATGCCGTAAATCCCGGTCTCTCTGCATTCGTACTATCGCACATCAGGGCAAGCACACCCTTCTTGCCAAGCTCAGCAAACCTCTGTAAATCAATTGCGTCACCATATACAGGTGTATAATCCACCTTAAAATCTCCTGTATGCACCACGATACCTACAGGCGAATAAATTGCAAGTGCTGCTGCATCCACAATACTGTGATTTGTCTTTATAAACTCAATTCTAAAGCATCCCAGATTAATATTCTGACCAAACTTTACAACCTTTCTTCTCACATTGTGAATCAGATTATGCTCCTTAAGCTTATTCTCTATAATACCCATCGTAAGCTTTGTTGCATAAACAGGAACATTCATTTCCTTCAAAACGTAAGGCAACGCACCAATATGATCCTCATGACCATGTGTAATGACAAAGCCTTTGACCTTGTCTATATTATTCTTCAAATAAGTAATATCCGGGATTACCAAATCAATACCCAGCATGTCATCTTCCGGAAAGCTCAAACCGCAATCCACCACAATAATACTGTCTTCGTATTCTAAGGCAGTAATGTTCATACCAATCTGCTCTAAGCCTCCTAAAGGAATAATCTTTAGCTTAGAAGCACTTTCTTTCTTATTCTGTTTCAATTTTGACCTCCACTAAAACAAATGTAATGAAACTATCATTACATTAAATCGATGTCATCCAACATATTATCAAATACACCTGCTACAGCATCGAATTCCGCATCGTCCTCCACCATGACATATACACGTTCTTCTCCATCTGCCTCAGAGATATCCTTTAATATATAGGCCTGACCATCTTCATCATCGTCCTCTGAATCTGTTACTAAAATATAATTCACGCCGCCTATCGTAGTCTGCTCCAGTACATAAAAATCTACTGCCTCATCTCCATCAGGCATAAACGTAATTTTCTCCATTATTCGTTCTCCTTATTCTTACGCAAGTCCAGAAATCCTTGCAAAATAAAAGTTGCCGCTATCCTGTCTACGTGCTCTTTTCTCTCCTCACGTCTAATACCGGCTTCCATCATCGCTCTATCTGCAGCAACGGTAGTTAATCTCTCATCCCAAAGATTCACTGTAAGTCCTGTACGTCTCTCCAGCATCTCCTTAAACTCAAGAGTCTTCTCTACACGTTCTCCTAAGGTGTCGTTCATGTTCTTAGGCAATCCCAACACAATCTCACTCACTTCGTATTCCACTATTAGTTCTTCGATTCTCGCCAAAGTCTGACGAAGCTTGTTCTCAGACTTTCTGCGTACAATCTCTATTCCCTGAGCGGTAATGAGTAATGGGTCACTAATTGCTACTCCAACTGTCTTTGACCCAAAATCAAGTCCCATTATTCTCATGTAAATCTCCTATCACTTCGTTTGTCCGTCTCCTGACCAACCTGATACACCAATATATAATCTCAGCAACTCTTCTACTAACTCGTCACGCTCTACCTTCATAATCATAGATCTGGCATTCTTATGGCTGGTAATATAGGTTGGGTCTCCTGACATAATATAACCAACAATCTGGTTCACAGGATTATATCCCTTCTCGGTCAGGGCAGCATATACAGAAGCCAACACGTCTCTTACAGAAGACATCTGTGCTTCCTCCGGAACAATCTGAATAAATTGTGTACGTGTCATATCTTCCATATGTCATACTCCCTTTCTCTGAATGTACTCTGTAACTTCCTATATTCTATCTCTTCTATCTTACTCTAAATTAAGTGAAAATTCAACGGGTTACGCAAATAAAAACACTTCGCCTTCAAGAACACCTGTTATCATACCAGTTGTAATTACATTCTCTAAGCTACTTCCATCACTTTCCTTTGCCACCTTCACATATTCCCTTGTATGTCCGACCCAGTAGCTTGTCCCGCTTATTTCCTTCTCTTCCTCAAATAACACTTCGACTTCTTTACCAATATAGTATTCCCTAAATAAAGCCGAATCCTTCGCTTCCATCTCAAGAAGTATATTACTTCTCTTTGTCTTAATCGGCTCCGGAACCTGATTCTCCATTACTGCTGCACGAGTACCATTTCTCTTGGAATACTTGAAAATATGCATTTCATAGAATCCAACCTCTTCCAAAAAATCATGCGTTATTTTAAATTCTTCCTCAGTCTCTCCCGGAAATCCAACAATAACATCCGTTGTGATTGCAGGATGTCCAAATGCAGCACGAAGTCTCTTTACTCCTGCCAGGTACTCCTGTGGCGTATAATGTCTGTTCATTCTCTTTAGTGTTGCTTCACAGCCACTCTGTAATGACAAATGAAAATGCGGACATAAATGCTTTAACTGCTTTAATCCATCCACAAATTCCTGCATAATGATACGAGGCTCAAAAGAACCTAGACGAAGTCGCTTCATTCCCTCTAACGCATCAATCTCCTGCATAAGAGAGAGGAGGTTCTCATCACCATCCTCAAAATCCACTCCATAGGAACTGATATGGATTCCTGTTAAAACAAACTCCTGATAGCCTGCCTTGATAAGTCCTGTAATCTCGCTAATAATATCCGCCTTTTTACGACTTCTTACTCTTCCTCTTGCATATGGAATCAGACAGTAAGAACAGAACTGATTACAACCATCCTGTATCTTAATATAGGCTCTGGTATGCTCCTGCGTCTGTGTCAGCTGCATCTCCTCGTACTCATTGGTATGATTAATATCAATCACACTTTCTTCTCTAATGCCCTGCAAAAAACTTTCCAAAATCGGAACCAAATCCTTTTTCTTATTATTACCAACTATTAAGTCTACCGCATCATCATTACGTACCCCTTCGGCATCTGCTTGAACATAGCAGCCTACTGCTACTACTACTGCATCAGGGTTCATCTTCTTCGCCTTATGCAGCATCTGTCTGCTCTTTCTATCTGCCATATTCGTTACGGTACAGGTATTCACAATATAAATATCTGCCTGCTCATCAAAAGACACAATTTGATACCCATGTGCCTTCAGTTCCTGTAGCATCGCATCCATTTCATAGGAATTTACCTTACACCCCAGGTTGTGAAATGCCACCTTTTTCATAAACAGCAGCTCCTTTCTTGTCGTCGCTAAATTAAGATATATTCAACAAACTGTACACATTCTTT
Source organism: Lachnospiraceae bacterium (assembly GCA_045579665.1). GTDB lineage: Bacteria > Bacillota > Clostridia > Lachnospirales > Lachnospiraceae > COE1. The sequence continues at coordinate 4,911 of JAZNMO010000203.1, read as the reverse complement.
AGATTTTTTCGTAAATATTTTATGACATCTTCGCGTTAAGAATTATTGACTTTTCCAGTGTTTACCTTTATTATTAATTAAAAGAAGGTAATATAAGGAGGTAGTCAAATGAAGACTGTACAGATTTCTTTAAATTCAATTGACAAAGTAAAATCTTTTGTTAATGATATTACAAAATTCGATTATGATTTTGATCTTGTTTCAGGAAGATACGTTATCGACGCTAAGTCTATTATGGGTATCTTTAGCTTAGACTTATCAAAGCCTATCGATTTAAATATCCACGCTGAGGGTAATACAGACGAGATTATGGACGTATTAAAGCCATATTTAATCTAATTGCTTTTGGATAATTACTTCGAACAATTGAAGATATAAGCAAAATTTTCCAGGTAATGATTTACATCATCACCTGGTTTATTTTTACCATTCGATCTGAAGAACTTCGTCTGTCTCAAGTGCAACTCTTACTAACTCGTCTATTCTTTCTTCAAGGTTTGTCTCATGACGTCTAATAACATTCACATTTGGCTTTGTTACAGGATGCTTCGCCACAAAGATGGTACAGCAATCTTCATATGGAAGAATCGATGTCTCATAGGTATTAATCTTCTCTGATATCTCCACAATCTCCTGCTTATCCATACCGATACATGGTCTATATACAGGCATCGTGCATACATCATTAGTTGCTGCCAGAGACTGCATTGTCTGTGACGCAACCTGACCGATACTCTCACCTGTAATCAATCCTAAACTTCCTGTATTCTCTGCAATCTGTTGCGCAATACGCATCATATATCTTCTCATAATGATGGTTAACTCATCATGCGGACACTTCTCATAAATGTAAAGCTGAATATCTGTGAAATTAATAATGTGAAGGTTAATCGGACCACTATACTTAGATACCAGTCTCGCAAGGTCAATAACCTTCTGCTTTGCCCTATCACTTGTATAAGGTGGTGCATTGAAATATACCGCATCGAGCTTAACACCGCGCTTTGAAATCATATAGCCTGCTACAGGAGAATCAATACCACCAGACAATAACAGCATACCCTTTCCATTTGTTCCGATTGGCAGTCCACCCGGTCCCGGAATGACTGTTGAGTAAATATAAATCTTCTCACGAATCTCGATATGAAGCATTACATCCGGCTTATGAACATCCACACGCATCTCAGAATATGCGTTTAACAATGCCGCTCCAATATCACAGTTTACTTCCATAGATTCCTTTGGATAATTCTTTCTTGCTCTTCTGGTCTCTACCTTGAAGGTCAGATTCTTATCAGGATATACCTTATCCATATAAGAGATAACATCCTCGCAAAGCTTCTCAAAACCTTCATCCTCTACCTGCACAACAGGACAAATACCTGAAATACCAAATACTGTCTTAAGATTCTCAACTACCTCGTCAAAATCAAACTCACTCAAAGCATCTACATAGATTCTTCCCTGTGTTTTTCTGATTTCAAACTCGCCCTCACATCTTTTCAATGCATAACGAATCTGGTCGCATAATCTATCTTCAAAAATATATCTGTTCTTTCCCTTAACGCCAATCTCTGCGTACTTTATTAAAAATGATTTGTACATGTTTCCATCCTTTCTTTATCCCCAAAAAGCAAAAGCTACGATATAAGGGTTTGCTTTTTACCTACGTGTATACCTGCGAAACATTGGTATCATATCACACAACTGACGAACTGTATAGTCAAGCTCCTCTTCCGTTGTGAATGTACTAAAACTAAATCGCAATGTCGAATCCAAATACTGTTTCTCGATACCGATTGCCTTTAATGTTGCTGAAAATGCAGGCTTATTCGATGCACAGGCACTTCCCGCCGAAACATAAATGCCCTTATCCTCTAAGGCATGAAGCATTACCTCACTTCGAATACCTTCTATAGAAACGCTTACCACATGAGGAGCACTTTCGATACCCGTTAGACCATTAATCTTAATGCCCTCTATCTGACTAACCTGCTCCACAAATCTTGCCTTTAATGCATATAATCTGCTAACCTTTTCATCCAGATTCTCATAAATCTCTTCCACAGCCTTTGCCATTCCTGCGATTCCTGCCACATTCTCCGTACCCGAACGCATTCCCTTCTGCTGTCCGCCGCCAAAAATAATCGGCTTCACCTTAACCTTATCATTGATATATAGGAAACCAACACCCTTTGGACCATGAATCTTATGCGCGCTTACAGATAACAGGTCAATATTCATCTTCTTTGGATGAATCCTGAACTTTCCATAGCCCTGCACAGCATCCACATGGAAAATAATATTTGGATTTTTTTTCTTAATTAGCTGTCCTGCTTCCATAATCGGCTGCAACGAACCAATCTCATTATTTGTATGCATGATGGATACCAATATGGTCTCATTCGTAATTGCCGCATCTAAGTCACTTAAACGAATCCTTCCATTACTATCAACCGGAAGATAAGTTACCTTAAAGCCCTGCTCCTCTAAATATGCACAAGTCTGTAAAATAGCCGGATGCTCAATTGCTGTTGTGATAATGTGTTGACCGGCTCTGTAATTTGCAAATGCTGCTCCAATCAATGCAATATTATCGGATTCCGTTCCTCCCGACGTAAAGAGAATCTCCTTCTCCTGTACCTTGAGATTCTTAGCAATCACTTCTCTGGCATAGCGCAGGTATTTCTCACTCTCAACACCTTTTCTATGCATACTGGAAGGATTACCGTAATCCTCACACATAATTTTTGTCATTAACTCTGCTACACTCGGCAAGCATCTGGTCGTTGCCGAATTATCCAAATATACTTCCATCGTTCTCACACCTTTATCTTCCTTGCTATGCACTTATCAAAACGTTCTTTTACATGTTCTAATTTGCTTAGCCTAAGAATATATATAACCATAATATGCTTTCTTACGTATTTTGTGTCACACTTTGCCACCATCCATCATAACAGAAGCCTCCCGCAACCGCAATCAAAAATTTAAAATCCGTTCACAAGAAGTATTCTCATGAACGGATTTTGTTATCCCAACTTACAATTTGCACATTATACATCTGATGCTTGTAAACGTCAAACCACGCGCCTTTCTTTGATGTGATTTCTGTGACATACTTGAAAAAACTCATAAAACTACTAGTTTTTTCAAGGAGGCTAAAAAAGTTATGGATAAAACAACACATCAAGTTAGATTTGCTCAACGGACTCAGATTATTGAAGCATGTAATCAACGTCCATCAGGGATGACGGCTAAGCAATGGCTTGCAGATAACAACATTTCAGACAAGTCATATTACTATTGGCAGCGCAGAATAAGAAACAAAATAGCTAACTCTACATCAGTTACGTCGAGCAATAATGAAATTACTTTTGCTGATATTACGAATCCAAGTTTTTCTAATTCGTCAGAGTATCATTATGCCGATGGTTTTACTGCCGATGCTATTATTAAATGTGGCAATTCAGTTATTGCACTTTCAAATTCTGTTTCAGATACTATGTTATCTAAAATCTTGGAGGTGGTGGTATATGCTCACTGAAGCAGCCGGTGTTTCGAAGATAATTATTGCATGTGGGTTTACAGATTTGAGACAAGGAATAGATGGATTATCACGTCTGATTGGTACAAAATACGATTTAAATCCTTTTGAAAAAGATGTACTATTTCTGTTTTGCGGTAGACGTTCAGATAGGATAAAAGGACTTTTGTGGGAAGGAAATGGATTTTTGTTGCTATACAAGCGTATTGAAGATGGTAAATTTTCGTGGCCAAGAACTCAAGATGAGGCAACTCAGCTTACCAGAGAACAGTACACCATGCTGATGATGGGATTAAATCCATTAAAACCTAAAATTAGAAATGTACAACCATTAAAAGCCTTTTGATTTTGTGCAAATCAGAGATTTTTATCGCTTCGGATTTGCTTAAAAATATATGCACATCATATGACAACAATGTCATGTATAAGTTCACTACAGCCTTGTTATAAGAGTGTAATGACAATTGAATGAACCTTGAAAACTCTATATTTCCAATGATTATGAGGTGTTATGAAGAAGCATAACTATAGGCAATTTCACGAATACTGTTTATTCATAAATTCGCTATTTTTCAGTTTTTCATGTATAATGATTCCAGACAGGAGCTGAAACACATGGGACAGAAACATACATTAACAGAACTGAATAACTGTAGTCGTGAAGAACTTATCACTATCATACTGACCATGCAAGGACAGCTTGATACGCTTAATGAAAACATGGAAAAACTAATTGAGCAGATAAGGATTGCAAATCAGCAACGTTTCGGAAGACAAACGGAAACAATGCAATCAATAGAAGGTCAGCTGTCATTTTTTGATGAAGCTGATGTTATTTTTGATGAATCACTGGAAGAACCAACGGAAGCTGAAATTTTACCACCAAAGAAGGAGAAAAAGAAAAAGGTAAAAGGTCAGAGAGAATCCGATTTAAAAGATTTCCCAGAAGAGATTATTCCAACACATTCAGTATCAAAAGAAGAACTGGATGCTTTTTATGGTGAAGGAAACTGGAAACGTATGCCGGATGAGGTATACAAAAGGCTGCGTCATGAGCCGGAATCCTGGACAGTAGAAATTCATACAGTAGAAGTTTATGTTGGAACAGATGGTTATCATCAGGATGAATTCATGCGTGGTGAACGTCCAAAGGATTTACTTAGAAACAGTATCGTAACGGCATCGTTAGAAGCATCTATCATAAATGCTAAGTATGTTAATTCGTAAACGCCCAACCATAAGTACCTAGACAAAATTTAAGCCGCCCTTCACTTGGGCGGCTGTTGTTATTTCAGTATTCTTCTGTAGTTTTCTGGAAGAGTCTTGGACCAGGGAAGAAGATTTTTCAAAAAGCTTCTATCTGT
>JAZNMO010000202.1:0-35042 GCA_045579665.1 Lachnospiraceae bacterium | reverse complement strand
TTCACTATCTACGCCCATAGATGGTTGATATCTTGCATCTCTATAAAGCCATATATCAAACTTCTTTTTCTCCATATGAAGACGACATCGCATAGAAGCTACTACTGACTGATTGAATATCACATTTACTATTTCTACATTTGTGACGTCCTTCAAGTCTATATACTGAAACTTAAACGGATGATATAATGTAATTCCTATCAAATATCCGTTTGTTGTATCTATAAAATATGATTCCGGAATAAAAAAATCTGACCGAAATCCCATCCCACTAATTTTCTTCTCATCTGCCAGTTTTGACAATTTTCTTTCAAATGTTTTTGGATAAAGAAGTGGAAAACCACCCACAAGAAAGCACAAAACAAAAAATAAAAAAATCGCACAATATCTAAACTGAATACTTTCTTGTGTACCTAATATACTGACTCCCAAAAACAACACAATATGAAGAAGTAAAAATCCTATACTTACTCTTTTCATTCCTCTTCCGCCTCCGGTGTTTCTTCTGTAGTTGTTACTTCCTGCATTTTTATTACTCCGCCATAATAACACGTTACCGTACTATCTGCTGTTATGGCTGGTGCGCCGTCTAACCAAACATTATCCTGCGTATTTTCCCATGCCCTGCTGCAATATGGCGTACACTTATATCCTTCACTAAATCCTAAGCTTGAACCCAATGCATCCATCAAAGAGCCTATATGAAATGCTCTTTTGGAACCCTCTCCAAATACTTTATTACTCTCTGATTTACATTTACCAAAGCACATAAGATTTACATCACCTTCATGATCATTGGCATTCATCAGAGGATTCTCTTCTCCCGGCTCTCCATTCTCATCCGTAGAAAACCATACTACACCATGATCTTCCTTTACATTTAAGTAATTTGCCATTGTTCCACAGCTACACTCTACCTTAATCAATCTTCTCAAATATCCACTCATACTAGATAACCTTTACCTCTCTCAAACTAATCCCGTACGGTTTTCTTCTCAGCAAACTCTCTGCCACAGGTAGCGAAACAATCACTCGATGTACGCTGATTCCTGATACCTTAAATACATCCGACTGTGGTATTTTTTTACTGTCCAATATCAGCTCCTCTATCTCTCCATTTGGCAATATCCTAACTGATGAATGCAGACACTCTGCTTCCTGTGGATAAAAGGTCCAATAAGTAGGTACTACATTTTCCACCATTCCAAAGGGATAGATTTGTGCTCCCTTGAATACAATCGTATCATCATACATACTTAGTACATGTTTTACTTCACTTTCCACAAAAAAGGTATCACTTTCTAAAACATCCGGTATTTCCACCATCTCACTATAGTCATAATATCCTACCTGCATATCAGGAAATGCATCAAACTCTTCCCTGGTTGGATTATATTTATATAATTTCTTCTGCGCCCACTGCAATTTGATAGGATTGCGAAGCTGTTGCCCCTGTCTTAATTCAAAGTATCTCATTCTCTATCTCTGTAACCTCATCCTCATCACAGGCAAGCTTCAAACAGCCTGCGATTACATTTCTATAAAAATTATGCTTATGCAGTATACTCTTCACAAAAAAGGTTGGTCTGTAAACATCCTGTCCGCCATCCTCATCAGTTACTACTCCACTTCTCATCTGATTCTCATTCCACTCTATTCGCTGCATATCACACTTCTCAAATACAGTACCATTGAGTAAACATCTTTCAAATATACACTCTCTGAATACACAATCTTCAAAATCTGCGTCCCGAAAATCTACTTCATGGAATGTCATCTTGAGGAAAACGCACTTTTCAAACCTTGTATTGGCCAAATTAAAACTTGCTAATCGTCTGTCACGATATTGACATTCATGAAATCTCATATGCGCAAACTCTTTTTCCAATCCCTGTTGCAGGATATCCCGCATTTCTACATATCGATACAGTATCTTTCTCCAACCTCTGTATTCACCGATTGAAAGATAAAAACCCTCTGCCATTTTCAATTGTTCTGCCCCTTGATAGGTCATAAAGTCAGTAAATTCGTACTTTAATGCATGTGCTAAAGATATCAATGTCATATTAATATCTTCATAATATAATGCCTTGACTTCCTCATCGCCCAAGTATCTCTGCCAATTTAATTCCTTTATTTTATCCTGAATCTGCTGTTTGGTTTCCTCCCACTCTGCAAGAAACCAATCTGCCTGAAATGTCTGCGCATAAAGAATCGTTCCAAGCTCCATGCCTTCATCATACACTTCATACATCAGCTCCGGATGCCCTGACTCTATACTACTTAAGAGTAACGAAACATGTATGCAACCAATCTCCACAGGAATCTGTTGTTGAATTACTACGAGATTAGAAATCACTGCCTCTATCTGTTTTTTCATCAGCTGAATTCTTTTATCCCATTCTTCCTGCCATAGCGATGTCAATTTTTCATTATAAGCAGTATTATATGTATCCAAATATTTCTCTCTGAATTCCAAGTACTTCTTTGATTTCATAATCTTTTACCCTTTACTGTGTCAATATCCTGTTAGACACCATAATCGTATCATCCGCTCCAATGGCAAGCATGGAATTTCCAGTTGCCAGACATACCTTCTTATCAGACTTCAGATAAATTTGTCCTTCTATTGCCTGCATGTTGATATTCTGTTTTGCATGAATATTAATATTCTGCTCTGATACAATCTGTATCTCTCCTGTCTTTGCCATGAGAATATAAGTCCACTTCTTATTGCTGCAAATATAAATTCCATCCGGTCCAAACAGTACCATCATACCATCCGGTGTCGCAAAGCACTTCTGTTCCGCTTTTTCTTGAATCCCTCGTACGGTATATGAACCCGATGCAAAAGCATCCGCAGGATCATCTGTCGGGAAAAATACCCTTACCGGGTCATCTTTGATTGGCATACAATATATACCTGCACCATTTGCTGCTGAGGAGTATAAGGTCGAATATGGCAGCCAGACTGTCGTTGCGCCATCATATTCACTATCCAAATCTGTAATATGTACTTGAACCAAATCTCTGTCCACAGCCTTCACAAGTCCGCTCATAACTCTTCCTGCAAACTTAGGTCTCTCCTTTGGTACTACCATCGTATCCTTTGTCATGCTTTCATAGGATGTAATCAGTTCACCTGACTGCATTACGCTAGTTGCACTACCTATATTTTTCCCATCTGAAGTTGTTCCCCCAAGTACCACATAGCCATTATTTCTTCCTCTAACACTATTATTGGTAGTCACATTACCTTCGTAGGTCTCTGTCACCTGTGGTGTTCCGATAATAACATGAGGCTCCACACTTGTAGGATCCACATACACGGGTTCACCGCACTCGGATGCCAGACGTAATATAAACTCCCATATCGTTTCCTGATACTGCACCTGCATTCCTACGGACACGATATCCTTTCCATTAAACTCTACTACCCCTTTTCCATTTGTTGCCTTTGTCATAATCTGACTATAAGTATCGCCCACAACCTGATAGCTTCGATTAAGCTTTTGAATATCCCAGAGTATACTGGAAGATATGAGCTGTAATTTTAAAATACAATACGTATCTTCATAGTTAAGGGTTGCCTTCTGAATAGCACCTGTAAATACAATCTCCGGCACGCCTATACTTACCGTTTCCTGTTCATTTACACCTTCCATATACAACTTACCGACTTCTTCGGTTACCTCTAATTCCACCTCAGCTGTTGCATGAGCATTGACTTTCTGACTAATTTGTAGCTTTAATACTGATTGAAATTCAACTCCACTCACAATCAGCTTATCAAAATTGATACTCATGCATCTTCCTCCTGCTTCGTACATATGAGGGACTGTAGGATTTCTCTTGCTACAGGATTTAAACGTTTCTTTCTTGCATTCTTGTATACGATACTAACTAATAATACGCCCGTCCCGAGCGGCACAAATCCCATATAATTATAGATAACACCATCTATGGCATTGGAGATGAACTCCATAGTACCAATATTCATGTCCTCTCGCTCAATCTCTCCGGTCTTTACAATCTTAACCTTAGGCCCGGATACCTCCATGATTTTCTTAGACAAATTCACAAATTCCTTTAACTGCTCTGACTTAATGATATTACTATTCTGCTTAAAGGATATATTCATATATTCGTCTTCTGAGGTAAACACATGCTGTGGTCCATTTGAGCTTGGATATACCAGCTTACGCAAATCTTCGTCAAGCTCTTTAAAATCTCTTGGCATCAGAATCGTTATTCCAAACTCTTCTATTTCTCTTCTTTCAAAGGTAACATCCTTACCTAATATTTGAATGGTTCCATCAAAAATACTCTGCTGCAGTTCCTCTTCCAGATTCTCATCCTTCTCACGCTGCTGCATCTGCTGCTCCATCTTTTTCTTCATTTTCAATATCTGCTCATCTGTGTACATATACTCTCCCAGACCTCCTATTGTATATAAACATACTCTGCATTTAATATTATCTTATCCTTATTCATCTCCAATGAAGTTTCCGGCGTCTCTAATAAAATTTGATTATCAGCGGCAATCAATACCTCTTCTTTTCCTTCAATCAATATTTGCGACACCTTTGACTCTTCATTCATATGTGTTGATAACTGAATATCCGTATCACAGGTAATCTGTATTCCAGTCTCTGTATCGTCATACAACAAATCTATATATACGCTATTATCCTTACCTGAGATTCTTATACCAGTACTTGTAAATAGTAGTTCCTGTCCACCAGGTGCTCGCCAGCTGATTTTTGTTGGGTCATCCAATACATAGCTTGACTCTGATGCAAAGGCAAATCCTTCTCCTCCATCACCACTTGGGAAAAAAACTCTTACTCTATCTCCTATCTCCGGCATAAAGTAAATTCCACTTCCGTACATTTCTCCTGTTCCGGCATAAGTTGCCGAATATTCAAACCAAGTATTTCCATCCGCATCGTAATCTGCATCTATACTATCAAAGAATACCTGTACCTTTTGCTTGTCTACCTTCTGCACAATACCTGTAAACATTTTCCCTGCAGCTGCCTCGCAAGTAATCCTATCTTGGTTCATGGCACTTAACTGTCCTGATATACAGGTTGTCTGAAATACTCCTTTATCAATAAAACTATCCATTCCAATGACCAATGGTGCCGGTCCCGCTAATGGATCCATATATCCCATCTCATACGGCAACGCAGCTTCTCCTTGAATTCCCACATCTATCACCGGCATCTGTGTATTTATATTTGGAATAATACTCGTCCCACACCCTGATGCAAAACGAATTAACATATGCCAATCCGTTTCATCCTTCTGCATCCAAAAAGAACCTAGTTTCTTATCCGTCGCATGAAAACGTATGATACCTTTCCCTTCCACCAATTCGCTCATTGCTCCTGAAATAAATACATTACCATTTTGCCATGTTTTACTATGCTTCTCTTTATCTAATAAATATGATGTAGATTTTAACTCCAATTTGGCAACACGATAATCTGCCTGTTCTTCTACCTGCAAATCATATTTTACACCTACAAACAGTACTTCGTAGTCATCTGCCGATGTATTGGTAAGTGTAATCAACTCTCCATCATTAATAGAAGCTTGTAAATTCTGCATCTCTTCCTTTGTTACTTCACATGTTATTATCGCATTAGCATGCTCATTTATTCTTCTATGTATCTCTATATTAATAAGTTTTGAATATTCCATTCCTAAAATAGATATCTTATCGTACGTTATATCTGCCATCATTACCTCCTACAAAAGCTCTGCCATAACTCTAATCTCCGGATACAAACGTTGTACCTCACTCATCAAATAACTCAATACATCCGTCTGCAAATAATCATTCTTCTTACTTTTGAAAAATAATTTCAAATGCAAACCATACTTCCTTACGTATGGCATATCTCTATGTTCTCCTGCTGCATAAACCTCTTCCTGAGCTTCGTGCTGATTTGTAATTTCCACTCTCTCTAATATAAATCTCTCTTCATATCCTAATCCTCTAATGACTCTGGTTATTCCGCCAATCGTCCTTACCGCAGTAATCTCTTCATTATGCGTATGATTACTAAATATCTCATCGTCTAAAACTACTCCTTTTTCAGTTTCCACACGATATAGTTTCCAGACTCTTTCAGATTCCTCTTCACAAGTAATTTCTATTCCTCTCTCTGTCACTTGAGACGTAAAATCCAAACAAGCATCTGCAACGAGATAATGGAATTCTTTATCTAATCTTCTCCCATTGATAATATGTCTATACTTTAATGAATCAGCCACTTTCTCTGCTCGTAAATCTGTTACAATCTCCTGCCTTTCCAGATTCCACACAGGCATATAGTCTTTTACAATATATTGCGAATATTCTTCAAAATCTATAAGAATATCCTCTATTTCCTCATACCACGGCAAATCAGAATCAACCATATATACGTCAAACATCTTATATACATATGGTGCGCATGGTGTTTTCCACTCTCTATCATTCTTTGCATATATCAGCTCAAGCTCCTGCAATACTTCTATATAGCTTGTATTTTGACGTATCTCCACAGTCACATGATAAGGTGAATTTTTTGTAATTACTGTACCTGCAAAAGTATTTACTCTATTAGCTAACCTTTTGACTATACTGTAATCAGCTTTCAAAAAAAAGGAGTATAACTTTATTTTCTGCCCTTCCTCAATTGCCTCCTGTAATACTCCTGTTTCTATATCTGTTTCATACAAATCATCTTCAATCATAGGATACATCCGCATACTCTCTTTATCAAAAACCGACCTTTTCACCAAGCCTGTACGAAGTTCTATACTGTTGCATCCTTCATGATACATATCCTCAAATAATTTCCATATATCTTCTCTCATGCTTATCATCCGCAACCAACATCCTTACATAATTCGTATGGAATCAAGACGTAATGTCTGATGTTCTCCTAACAGTGCAAAATGTTTATCCCATAAAATCTCTACTTCAATCCCCAATGGAAGAAACAGTGTATTAACTAAAGATATTTTCTTCTCTTTTCTTGTATCACGAGGCTCTCCTACATAAAAAATATAGTGTTTATCATGATAACAATCCTTATAAATAACTCCTGTGTCCAATATACGAATCAGCACATTACAATATATTTCCATTCCGGAATCCACTACGCTATTCTGCAAATCTAAATAATGCATTATCGTATATCTCTCAGGTGGTGTCATCTCGCAAAATACATCTCGTACCGCTTCTCCATACATACCTTTTTCAATATCTTCTCCAAAACGTCTTTTCTTATATTCCTTATATGTAAGACCACTTTTTATCTCTTCCAGTGCCAGATAATGAGATACTACATCAAATAGCACCTTATCCTTTGCTGTATTGGGAATGCCCTGCTTCATAAAATAAGACATAAACACATCTTCGTACCTATGCATCGCATTATACTTACAAATGATGCCTTGCTCTCCTTGAACTTCCTCGGCAATCTCTGCATAGGGCTCCCAAACCTGTGCCTGTTCAAAGTGGACTTCTTCATTGGTCAACATATACTCCCATACAAATTGCTTCTTATCCTTGTTTCCCATCATATCTCCTATTATTTATTCTGCTTTCACATATTCGCCATAACAAATGTATTCGGGATAATATCTCTGTACACCGCTAATAAGATAGCTCAAAATATCTGTCTGTAAAAAATCCTCTTTCTTCTTTTCAAACTGTAATACCATCGGCTGCAAATCACTATTATGTCGATACTCCTGCGCTATTCCATAATTCATATCATATACTACACCAAATGCCTTATATTCTTGCGGGAAGATAATATCTCTCAATTCCAAACGTTCTTCATACCCCATTGCTTTTACTACTTTAAAGATATCCCCCTTTGTTCTTGACGGATTACCTTTTCTTCCCTCTGTCTGATTCCCAAGAATCGGATATTCCGACAACTGCTTTGCTTTATTCTTTAACACAAGTACTTCCCATTTCTGAACATCTGCAACATCTGTTGTAATCAAAATTCCTTCATCCTTATTAATCCTGCTTAGCATATTCTTCGTATCTGCGATTAAACAGAATTCATCCTTGATATATTTTTTACTAAGATAATGCTGATATTGCACTACATCTATTGATGCAACCTTCTTCACTTCTGAAATCGCATATATCTTTTCAATATTCCATGTTGGAAAATAGTGATACCTTACCGCCTGCGCATATTCTTGAAAATCTATTTCAATCTTAGAAATATATTCATCTTCCGGAACATCTGCTGTCATTAAATACACATCGAAAAACTTGTTAATATATGCCATACACATTGTTTTCCACGAGATACCATTTTGAATTACAATTTTAAACAGCTCTCGAATCACCTTCTGATATCTGTCAGCAATGCGTATGCATGCAGTTACCGGATATTCACCATTTTCCGTACAAATATAGCCTCCAAAACATCTTCTCTCGCTAACCAGCTTTCTAATCTCCTTATAATCTAATTCAAAAAAAACAGTAAAAGCCTTTAACTCGTTTCCCCCTTTAAGAGAATCGCGTAACTCCTTTATGCTAATCACATTTTCCTCTAAATCAGATTCTACAATAGGAAACATATTGCCTTCTGTTATATCGAAAGTGCTTTTCGAAGAAATCCCTGTGTATATCGTATATTCCTCCTCCTGCTTTTTTATTTCATCAGCAATATTTTGCTCCATATTCTGAAAGCGTTCCTCTGTATATTTATATAATTCCTTAAATATCTGTGTAAGTACTTCTCTGGTTTCTTTTCTGTCATCCAAATTCTCTATTTCAAGAAGCCGTTTTTCTATAAATGTTTCCATATTGAAATTATTATTCATATTGTCTCGTCCTTAATCAATTATCATCCTTCTAGGTTCCATTCGCCTAGACTCCATGCTGCTTCTACCACCTTGGAGCAAACGTAAAACCGCTACTAAATCCTTGTACATTTCTTCTGTACTTCTTTCTTTGTACTCTTGCTGCAATTTCCATGAAAGATATAGATTAATCTCTGCTGCGTTTAATGTTCTTCCATCCGTAGATGCAATCCTGCTCAAAAAGCGTCTGTCTTCTTCTGTGGAAATCTGATGTTTTCTGGCATCCTGCATAAATTGACTTAATATTACCATGCACAATGAAGACCTCTCATATGCTGACCACTTAGCATACTTTAAGCAAACAGTATCATATTCAGTATCCATATCCCTAATATCTCTGTAAGCTGCACGTAATACAGCACCTGCCTGTAAACGAAATCTGCATAATTCAATATCTCCCGGTATCAAACTACTCTCCGCAATAATCATGACCTTTACCTCGCGTACAATAAAATCATGATTCTGCTCTTCCTCGGACGCTCTAGCTACAACCACCTGCGTAGAATTTGTCGGTTGTATCTGTAACACCACCTCCGACTGAATATAATATAGCTTTGACTTGACCATAATCATTCCTTTTCCTACCGTCAAAGTCCCCTGACCGGTCGTAATTTTACAACCCTTTAATACACCATCTGCATATCCTAAATATGACATTTCTTCCATATTCATAGATTGTTCTTTAAGTACATTCAACATCTCATGTGTTAATATATTCCCCGGCTTAAATACCGGAACCTTCTGCAAGCTCATATTCTTACTTCCCTCTCTACTGATTCATTTGCACTTTTCTTTCATATTTTGTCTGTTCAAACATAATCTTCAGAACACATTCTCTATTTTCCTTATCTAAGTTATATTGAATGTTTTCGCCCTGCTTCAAAACGGAATTTAAATAAAGATTATTCTTACTCCAATTAGCCAACAGACTATTAGGTCTCTTCAAAAAGAACTGTTCAATTAGTGTCGATTTGAAATCCTGTGTTTCATATCGCATCTTACGCTCTATATAGGTTAACGTTTGCACTATACTTACATTATCTTTGATCCCATAATTGCCAGTCATTGCCCGATCCTGTGCAATGATAATCTTATTTCCATGGGGTGCGAAGAATATACCATAGCATTTTATTTCCACTTCCTCCATCACATCCTGTGGAAACATAAATATTCCGGATTTTAATGTGCATGGAAGCTTTAAATTATTATCATTCTCCAGAATTCTGAATCCTACCCCAGGATATTCCATACTGATTTTATTTCTAAAATGTTGAGCCAAAAAAACAGGGCACTGCATAGCTGCAAACATTCCTGCTGCTACATAGGAAGCCTCTATTCCTACTGTTCGAAGCCACAAACTACGATATTCATTTTCTTCATACTGTCCACCGATTCTAACTTCCGTATGCCCCTCTTTCGTAATTGAAAAATTGGGGAAAGATGGATATATATATTCTGCATTTGCTCTTTGTATCATCTCCTGCTGATATTCTGCCCACTCATAAATACCATTTTTAAATACCCACTCTGCTGTCGTGTTTTGTGTATTTACAGGACTTACAAATGTTTGAATCCTATATTTTGCCAGCATATCCATCAATACCTGAAATTCTGTAACTGAATTGACATCTGTTAACAGCTTTTTATCATTTCCACGAAATCGTTCCCTGACATTTCCCTGATTATCCTCGTTCTTATATTCCATACGAGGTACAATCGCATACCATATTGTATTTTCAAAATTATTTTTCTCATTAGCCGAGTTTAAATATGTATCTAATTTTATTTTATTTTTGGCATTCACTATATCACGTAAAGTGACATTTGAAATAAGCAGCTTCGGTTGCATCCCATCCCCTGTTAACGGATATTGGAAGAAAAATGCATAAACTCCTAATATTTTTTCCAGCAATGGTCCACACTTATTCCAGAATGTTTCTATCACAGTTTGATAATAATTCAAATATTGCTCATACATATGCTTCAGGATTTCATCATCTTTTTCATAACCATGAACTGCAATCATAAAGAAATCCTTTAATAAACTTGTATTTTTCACCCCTTGCAAATGTTCTTGCAATACTTTTTCGTAAGAACCTAGTGTATGAGCATTCAAACTTACACTTCTTTCTAAAAAAGCATCTGATACTTTGACTATTTCTATCTGCGTATCCTTACAATTTTGAACTATTATTGGAGTGGTCACGTCACCTTCTCTTAGTCGATATAATTCCTCCTGAATATACTCTATAATCATCGGAAGCAGTATTAACGAATTATTGTATTTCTCACAAAAAATATGTAGTGCTTTTATTGCCTCTGGCTCTTTATTAAGAGCTAATAATGACATGATATTTGAATACGCCATTCTGAAAGCTGCCTTATCATCTAAGGGATATATAAGTTCTACAAACTTTGATTTAATATCAGCTACTTCACAAACATTCGTATCTCCACTTATCTTCCTTAGATAATATTCCAGCAACATATTCTCACGTTTCATTGTAATAACATGAACTTCTTTGTAGCTACTAAGCACCTGTTGATTTTCACCGGTAGCGTCTGTTGTACAATATACTGACTTGGTATCTGCATTCATACACAGATATAACTTGGGATTCATTTTATCTAAGAACTCATCAAATGAACTTACCTCCAACGAATCCTGTATCATGCGTAAAATGCTGTCCGGTAAACTTTCTTTACTGTCCCCTTCTACATATGTCAATATATTATTCAATTCCGGATTAATCTCCTCAAATAAAATCGTCCTGTTTGTCTGCTCCATCTAAATCCTTCCTCTTACCTGTAGCTAATTATTTCAACCCATCAAAGAAATCCATCTCCCACGCATCATTTTCAAAAGCATAGAAGGCTTCCTTACCAAGGCACAGCATAGAATTCTTTCTTGTAACCGGTACAAGGAAGAAGCCCCACTGGTCCTTTGCCGCAAATACGAAGAACTTTACTTCACCCTCGTAGATACTATCCATATCAGCCTGCGAAATGCATTCCTCATAATTGTAATAACGAGCCAAAATATCTTCATATGTGGTTTGTACATAATCCGCTTCACGGTTCTCATATATATATCTGTATTTCAAATTACCTGAGCCATCCTTTAAGAACAGCTCTAACTGTCTGATGCCGCTGTTTCTTGACAGATGACCATAGGTCTGTGTTCTGTCCAAGCTGTAAATCAGCATAATCTCCTGATTCTCATGGGTATAACCACTGATAGAATACGGAATAGTAGGCATACGGTAATGCAAACGAACATCCGTATAACCCATCTTACGGGCATTTACATATTGGATTGCTCCTCTGACACAAGTCAGCTTCAGCTCTGTAATATCCTTCTTCTCTCTTGTCTGCTGCTTGAACTCGATGCTCTTACCCGGAACAAATTCCTTCAATGCTTCCCTAAAAATATCAATTCGGCAAGACTGTCCTGTCAGCTTGATGATAGAGAAATCACCTAAAGTTCTGTTCTGATAAAACTCATTCAGGAATTTATTCACTATTTCATAAATATCTGCCTTTAAGAGAAGCTCTATCTCTTTGATATTAAAAATAACCTCCGGGAAAGAATGCTTGTACACAAGTCTTCCTTCCTCTCGGACCACAAGATTCCAACGTTCTACCTGTGTAATCTTAAGATCGTCATTCTCCTTCTCATAGCTGTTCTGGAAGCTGTTACGCAGAATACCCTCTCTCATATAGAACTGCTTCTTCATTCTGTCTGCTATATCAAACAGGAAATAGAAGTTATTCTTAATCATAAAGTACTCGTCTCTGGTGCGGTTCTCATAATTTTTAAACTTTGTCGGAATAATTGCCTCCGCTTCATCATAAGCACGGTCAAGATGCTCGTATACTGCATCCTTACCAAACTCATCCACATAACGGAAGATATCCTCTGATGCCACCTGAATAATATCATCAATATGTACAGTCTTCTTCTGACCATAAAATGCAGCAAACATAATCTTAATATACTGCATGATACGATAGGTAATATTATTACCACCAAAGTTCGTATCACCATTCTCATAGGTAGTCTCAATATCCACTCTATAAGAAACACTGTCATTCTCTATTACAAAGTTGCAGGATGAAAGGTCTGTTGTTCCACCACCACAATCAATAATCAAGGCAGCAATTTCTTCACCGTCATAATATTTCTTCTTCTCAATTAAATTGTGAATAGTATTATAAATAACCGCTGTACCCTCGTCCAGCATATGCTGAGTATCAATCTCATACTCCGGCAGAAGCTTTGTAAACATGAGATTATACTGCTGCTTCATCTTTACAGGGCTTGTCAGATGCAGATGCTTAAACTTACACTTAAAACGCTGCTCTGCGCAGTGAATTACATATAAAAGATACTCTCTGATAATATCTCCTCTGCGTACAAGTGCCGTATTACCATTCTTATCATTGATTTCCTGCTTATTATCATAGCTGTTTACCCAACGCTTAATCTCATAGAAAATACTAAAGGACTCATCATAATACTTTATCTGTGTATCCTTCTGGGCATCATATCCAAAATGATACAGGATGTTCTCCGGGTTGCTGCAATCTGCTACCGATACCATAGTTGGAAGCATTGGAACCCATTTCTTTGCCTTCTTGGTATTATCCATAAAATATACTTCATTAATGGCATCAAGCTTCACACCGCCATTTAACAAATCGTTATTATCATGACGATTGATATAGCCGTAATCAAGATAGGTTCCCGCTGCTGTATTAGAGGTACCAAAATCGATGGAAAGAATCGCCTCTGTGGTCTCTGCCTCCCGAATCTCCAAATCAACTAACGGAATCTTATAGTAATTAATGGTAGCGTAGTTTTGTTGTGGATTACCATAATACGTGTTGTAAAGATAATCTGATTCCTTCTTTTCAAAGAAATACAAATAATAGAACTTCTTATCGCTTAGGCGTATCGGCTGTCTACCATCTCTTGCGAGGAAATAGTGCTCCTGCTCCTCACCATCACTGACAAGGTTCAAAATACTGCAAATCTCACCGTTTTCGCCTACCAATAATACATTAGATTCAATAACATGATTAATAACAGACTTACTGATATCATTCTTCTTACTTCTGTCGATTCCTACCTGATAACGGTCGTACAAGGTCAAATCAAGTCCCTGATACAGAATAAGTCTTGCAGGATTATGAATCGTTCCTTCGTCTCTAAGCTGTGCTCCAAGTTTCCTGCTTAATATAGACTCTAAGCGCTCCATTCCGCCTTCCTTTACTTCACGGATAAAGAGCGCTTCCTTCTCTCCTCTGTATCTTAAAATCGTTTCTATAATCTCATCACGACTAAGGGGATTTGTAATCCCCGTGATGATTTTTTCCTTTGTACATATATCCCTCAGCTGGAGAGTTGTCATTTCCTCCAAATCTCTCCTGCTGTAGGTCTTCCTTGTATTACTCTGGGGAGAAGTACTGCTTCCCCCACTATTATGATTAATATGTAGTGTATAACCCATATGTGTTCTCCCTTTCCATACCTGCTGCCATACTATTGTGCAGTTGACTGCATAGCGGCCTGCAGGTTCTGTGCCTTTGAAATAATAACCTTTAACTCACTTACTCTTACACTATCTCCCAATTTCTCATATGCACTCTGTGCCTGCTGCAAATATACAATTGCCGCATTATAATCGCCGCCTGCCATTGACTCAAGCCCGCTCATCAAAACATCTAATGCCGCATCCTCATCAGGACCATACTGTACATTTTCCAGCTTATCATTAATAGAGATAATCTGATCCGTATTCCCTGTCTGCTGAAAGATTTCCTTAGCTGCCTCATAATACTGCTGCGCTTCATCATATTTACCATTGTGACTGGCTTCACTGGCAAGCTTTAAATAACCATCTGCTTCCTTCTCCAAATCCTGAGTGGAAAGCTTGTTCATCATACCCTCTACATTACTGATTTTCACAGCAATCATAGACAACTTATCTGTTGCGTCCGTACTTCCATAGCTGTCTCTGGCAAGCTCATACATCGCCTTAGCTGACTGATACTGTATCAATGCCTGTGAATAAATCCCCTCATCCAAGAGGTCTTCCCCCTTATTTTCATAAGCAACGCCATCTAAAATCGCCTTTTGCGCATTCGTATTACGTAACGCATTATCTGCCGTTGTCTTATTCGTAGTATCATCCACCTCATTCATGCTTTCACCCGCCTGTGCAAAGCATGTAATTGCAGTTTCATACTCTCCTGCATTCACAGCATTGGTTCCGTCTACCATATTACCGGCAAAGCTATGATACTGCTTCATCCCATCTATATAAACAGAGCTGTCTTCTCCGTATTCTTCCTCCAAGGTATTTGCAATTTCAACCGCCGATGCATAAAGTCCTGCAGCTTTTTTATATTCAGAAGCTTCCAAAGCCTCTTCAGCCAGATAAAGATTTTCCGTCATCTTATCATAACGTTCAATACATGCTACCTTTTTATAATTCTTTGAATTTTCTCCTGCCTTTACCTTTTCAGACTCTTCATATGCCTGGGCAAACTGCTCCTGAGCAGAAGCATAATTATTCTCCTGCAGGTATTCAATTCCCTTTTCCTTTGCCTTTTCCATCGCTGCAATACTCTTCTTATTCGTATTGTACTGCATCATCAGCATACCAAATATTATGGCAAACAATGCAGTTCCGATAGAAACGCCTATTTTAATCCACTTCTTATACTTACCTGCATTCGGATTATTATATATCTTATCTACAAAGATAGTTGCGATGGTATAATTCTCCACGATTTCAAGTCTTTGACTTAAAATAACATCCTCTAATCCCGTACACACATCCTCTGCCTTTGATACACCATCTACTGCATCTATCAGCTCTGCTTCGCCAACGGTTTCCCAAACACCTCGTGTCATCATCACAAGGATGTCTCCATCCTCTAACTTCTTCTTGCCCGAAATAATCGGCGTCAGCCTTCCCGGTTGTCCTAAATAGCTATACAAGTTATTTCTTTCCTCATGGAAAGCCAGCTGGTCCATTGGCAGTTCTTCATCCTCTACCATTTTCTGCGTCAAAGAAGTATCCTTGGTTACAGCTCTGATATTACCATTTTTCATCCAATATAAGCGGCTGTTACCGGAATGCGCCCATATTGCCTTCTTATAGTCTGTAAGCAGTATGACAATACTTGCCTCCAGACGAATTTCTCCCGCTTCCTCCAGCAAGGTCTTATGTGCAGCCTTCATATAACTTTTTAGCTTTCCTGCAGACATTCCCGGATTCTCGGAAAATTTGGTAATGACTGTCGTAATGGCAAGCTTTGCACTTTCTTTGCGCTCATCCATATCTATTCCATCTGCTATCACATAGCATGCGTAATCCTTTAATTCAACAAACGCAAAATAATCAGAATTTACTAAATAGCTGCCTGCCTCTGATATAAACTTTGTGATAAAACTTGCATTTTCTTTTCTCATTACCTAATCCTCTTTGTCCAAACTTATTATTTTACAGAAAGAATGATAATCGTCGAGTTATCCTTCTTCTTTTTCTTATGCGCATCTACTGCATCAATAATTGCATCTGCAATCTTCTGTGGATGAACCTTTTTAGACAGCAGCTTTTCTAACTCTATCTGGCCTAATAATTCAACTCCATCCGAATAAATCAATACCTTATCCTTCTTCTTCAAAAAGATTGGTCTGTCCGATTCATCTGCCTTTTTAAATCCATCATATCCAAGGTAGTTTACAAGACGGGTATCTGAACTGTTAGAAAGTACCTCTTCCTTCCTTACCGCTCCTGCATAATACTGGTCCTCTAACCAATTCTTTACATTCTCCTTGCGATTAACCATAATCAGTCTGCCGCTTCTAAATACTGCTATATTACTGTCTCCTACTGAAGTCCAAAATAACTTGTCATCCTTCATAACTACGGAAACAACAGTAGTTCCTCCCTTGGTATCCCCAAATTCGTCTCGTATTCTCTCGTTAGAAAGCATCGCTGACTTTTGAAAATAGTATGTCAGATTATCTGTCACATCCCTCTTTTCAAACTCATCCAAAAAAGTCTCCACCGTAATCTGACTTGCCAGCTTACCATTGATATATCCGCCAATACCATCTGCCACAATTGCCATAACTCCATATTCTCTTACACTAGCTGCAAAAGAATCATCCTGCTTCTCTCTTGTACCTATGGTCTGCGCATTTCCAATATCCACGCTAAGCGTATTGCCAATCGGAAATGATTTGTTCTCTCTAAGCAAACGAATTACAATACATGCAATCAACACGATAATTACTGCAAAAATAGCAATTCCGAATGCTACCAAAACACTCGTATCTGTCAACAACTCCTGCATTACATTTCTCCCATATCATCCATCTGATTGTTATCATCTGTCCACTCAAAATGCTCTCCACAAAGCGGTACAAAGATAAATTTACTCTGTCCAATCTCAATCACCGAAAACGCTCTAAGCTCTACGGGTGTATAGACAGCTTCACCATTATGATACGCAAGCCCTGAGGAATCACCCGGCAATAAATAAGTAGAACGATTCTTTCCATCGTAAATAATTGCAGCATGGTTAATTCTTGATATAGCATTATCTCCTAAAATTTGAATATGCATATTATCCGCACGTCCAATAAAGTTCTTACCTGCGTGAATCTTATAATCCTTTCCGTACTGCGCTCCTTCAATACATACCAGCCATCCCGTAACCGGGTCTACATTCTCTGCTGTTCCCGAAATCGGCATAGTTTTATCCGGGTCATCTACCATCATTCTACGGTTATTAGAATATCTATTTACCTGCTCCAATTCTGTATTACAATACGGACAGGTATCTCCATATTTTCTTGCACTGTACATATGTCCATTCTTACAACGATTAAGTCCCATTTTCCCTACTCCTTACTGTATCTGTAGCATTGTATTTGCAATATAGATAATATCTCCCGGCTCTACCTCTATTGCTCCGACAAGCTTTACATCCATAATTGAATTCTGCATTAATTTCTTTACTCTTGTTCCATTCTTTGAATCAATATCATCTACATACCAGCCTTTTTCTGTATAATTTAATACAGCATGCTGTTTCGATATCATTTGCGCTACTGCGGAATCTGTCAAATCAATATCTACTACTTCTCCCTCTGCGCTTTTACCGATAATCAGTGAAGTCTTTCTTTCCAGACTCCAATCCATAAGAGGGCGTCCCTCTTCATTAATCAAAACTACCTTTGTAGCATTCTTCTTATTACGTTCATGCTGTTCCTTCTTCTCAGCACTCATAGGTCTTCTATCTAAAGGATTGCTCGACGCTACATTCTGCATAGTCTCCACTTGTTCTCTTCTTTCAGGATAACCTGTGCTTCTGCTAACCCTTGCACTCTGCTGAGGCATGGCATTACTTATTCTTGTGCTGTTTGCTTTATTATCCTTTTTATCACTGATAATAAATAACACTGCTGCCAATGCTGCTACAATTACTACTGCAGCTACACATAAGCACTTAATCAGTACTGCTACAGATGAATTCAGAATCAATCCTGCGATAATACCTAAAATAACATATACAACTGCTTTTACTATTTCTATTATTATTCTTTTTGTTGACTTAGCCACGAGCTTCTTCCTCTCTACTCTCAGAGCTTACAGCCAATGAGGAGTTTCCTCATTGACCGCACTTCTGATTTATATTTCATGGTAATCCATGGTATTATAAATACCATGGGGTTAACTATGTATTCGCCAATTAGTTAGCGTATCCACCTGTAATAGATGTTGTCTTAATCTTATCCTTCTTCTGCTTAACAACAAGCTCAAAAGTACCAACACCTTCTGTATCACCATAATTTTCCTTATAGTCTACAACAAATGCATTAGGTAATGTATACTCACGTACAACCTGACCTGCTGCTGTAACCATAACAGTTACTGTTCTGTAGCAATCTGCCTGCTCAGATGAAATCATTGACCATAATGCAAGGTTTACTGTTCCCTCTGCTCCATCATCTAACATAGTAAGAATCTTACCTGTCACTTTCATGGTTACGCCAACATCAGTTGTTCTGGCGTTAGAATCCTGTGGTGTGTCTACGCTAAAATCAACTGTCTGTACTGTTTCAACACCTAAGTTGATGGAATCATCTACTTTTAAAATAAATCCCATTTTTAGTTCCTCCTATTTTTCTCGCTC
Source organism: Lachnospiraceae bacterium (assembly GCA_045579665.1). Classification (GTDB taxonomy): domain Bacteria; phylum Bacillota; class Clostridia; order Lachnospirales; family Lachnospiraceae; genus COE1. The sequence continues at coordinate 15,932 of JAZNMO010000202.1, read as the reverse complement.
TCTTAATATGCAAATCCGCCCTGATACTCAACAGTTGAATTCATATCCTTCTTCTGTCTTACCTGTAACATAAACTTACCAACACCTGTCTCATCGCCAAATGTCTCCTGATAAGCTACTACATATGCTGTATCCATGATAATCTGTCTTACGACTTTACCAGCGGATATAACATCAACGCTAACCTTTCCATAGCAGTTTGCGTCTTCTGCCGGAACCAATGCCCATGTAGGAAGTTTTACAGTGTCATCTGCTACTCCCGCAATGTTTGCACGAATCTTTCCGGTGATAGTAAGCTCCATTCCTAAGTCTGTAGAACGTGCGTTACTGTCGTTAGGTGTCTCTGTATTGAATCTTACTGTTTCAACTGTCTCAAGACCTAACTGAATTGTTTCATTTGCTTCGATAGTTACTTTAAAGCCCATCTTTAACCTCCTGTATTTTTATTTATTAAAAGAAATATCCTTCCACGAAGAATCCTTCACGGAAGGAATACTTCATTTAACCATTATTTTGTTGCGCCTGTTGTACTTTTTGTTACAGATACCTTCAGGTTCTTAACATTTCCATTGAATCCAAGCTTAATATTACACTCGTTTGTTACATCATCAATCACAAAGTCTAATGTGTCGCCTTCCTGTGTTACAGCATTAATGTAGCTCTTATCTGCTTCCCATAATGACTTCTGGCTCTTTGGATTATTGCTGAAGAACTTAACAACGTTCTCTTGCTTAAAGTCATTTGTCATATATCTAAGCATACGCTCAACATAGGTACTTACCATTGTCTTATAGATAGAATCATATACATCATCTACCACTGCCATTGTTCTTGCCTTGTAAACTGTAAGGTTCTTAATCTCCTTACCCTGTAACTGGCTGCTCTCTGATGCAAATACAAAACCAAAGCCCTTGTTATTAATTACATTCTTAATTGTATTGGTAAACCCGGTAATCTCCTTACCCATTGTTGTTACTGTTCTAAGAGCATTATCACTTGCCTCGATATCATATCTGACACCCGGATACTTTGGAGTCACATTGCTAAAGTACGCACGAAGATACTCAGGACACTGATATGCTGCAACCAAACCTGCCGCTGCATAAGCTGCACCTACATAAATACCTTCAATCCAAAGCTTCATTACATCCTCTCTTGCCTTAGATAACTCTACATTACCTTCCTCATTCATCTGCATTCTATTATCAAGAACAATCTCAGATTTCTCCTTTGGAACGATTGTAAAGTTTGGTAAACAGCAGGATACAAACTCACTGAAATCCTTCTTTGCTACCGGTTCTGACTTCTCGATAAACTTCTCAACTCCGGCTGTAGCAACATAATTGAAGGTTGTATTCTCACCTGTCTGGAAATTATAGAATACCTGAATCTTGTATTCTCTGATTGCCTCCATAAGAGTTGTAAGAGATTCCATCGTATTACCCTCTGCCTTATCTGCAGTTACATTACCTCTAAATCTCTGTCTTGCAACCTTCTTTGTCTGTGTCTGTTCCATCTCAATATCAGGAACAATTCCAAGCCATACGGTATTATTATAATCATTCTTTGTATTTACTGTATTTAAATATGTTTTCAGTCTGTCAATATTCATACTGCTTACTAACATATCAAGTCTTACATTTGTTACAAGAAGGCTAGGACGCATACCGATTTCCTTAGTATTATACTGCTCAAAGAATACCTTTACGCCCATAAGCTTCTCAACCAATGGCTTAACAGTCTTAATAAAATCATCCTTTGCGTTCTTATAGAACTCAAGATATGTATTATAATTATTTACTTCCTGCTCTACATTTACATCAGAATCTACAACTGCTGTCATTGGACAGAATGTTCTTACAACAAGGCTCTTTACATACTCTGAAGGCTCCTCATTCAAAGCATCATAATCATCCTTAAATGCTTCTACAAGACCTGTATTTGTCTCTGTTGTAGAAATAGCCATCAGCTCATTTTTATCCTTCTTAGGAAGCTCTAATACCTTAAGCTCTCCATTCTCACTCATAGAAAGCATACCAATCTGTAATGGGCTGTCGCTTTTCTTTCCTGCTGTCTGTGTTAATAATAATCTTGTCTTAATATCTTCAATTGCAAGTGGAAGCATTGCCATTACGTTATTGTAATTCTGGCTTGCTTCTTCGAACTTATAGTTTAATTTATCACCGATATCCAGCTTCTTTGGATCACCATCATCAAGCTTTTCATACTCACCATAAAGATAATGAATCTCCTTACGTACCTGCTTAATATCTCTCATAATCTTCTTTGGTGAAATCATATCTAAGATTTTCTCAAACTTGAAGTCTACGTTAATGATTCCCTGTGAACGCTTAGAATCCATCAATGTGAATAACATATTTAAGAAATCATTCTGTCTGTTTAATGGAATCTCTGAAATATATTCCTCCGGGATATTATCCGGCTTCTCCAATGTATATGCTACGCTCTGTGTTGCTGCATTAAAGAACGAATATACAACTGGCTCAAACTTATCAAGAAATTCATCAAAGCTGTTAACCAGCAATGCATTATGAATTTCCTTAATCTTTGCATCATCAAGACTTTCAAGTCCCTTAGGATCTCCTACTAAAGTAAGGAGGTTAAGCTTTTCCGGATTAATCTCTTCGAAAAGCATAGTTCGATTGGTTTGTGTAATAACTTCCATTTTCTCATTTCCCTTTCTTTTATCTTACTTGTTTAATGCTATCTGCAACCATAGAAGACTTCCAAGCCTTTTGCTTCTGTCTCTATGTAATGTTCTCATAATAATTTTTTCCAATGCCGTCGGAATCTCAATAAATTCAGATATTGGTGTAATATCTTCTTCCTCTTCATACTCATCAGGAGACGGTAGCTGATAATCCGTTAACAGGTAATATAACACTGCGCCTATACTATAAATATCTGTTTTACAGTCTATTCTCCCATCATGATACAATTCAGGTGCAGAGTATCCCCTGCTGACAAAAGCCATTTTGTTTTTCTTGCCTTTTTTATAACATGCAGAACCAAAATCCACCAATGTCACCCTGCCATCCTCGCACAATACGATATTAGAAGGCTTTATATCACAATGTATAATTCCCTGCTTATGTACCTGTCTGACAATCGCCACCAGACTTTTCATGACATCCCTAACAGAAAAATCTTCTCCGTTTTCTATATAATCCTGAAGGCTTTTTCCATTGATTTTCTCTGTAATCAAATACTTTGTTCCATTCTCCTCAAAGCAGTCCAAATACTTTACGACACACCCGGGATATGGCTTTCGCAAATCTTTCAGTTTCTGAATAAACCTGCATTCCTCTTCAAACGCCCTCTTTGCTTCAAGGAAACGGGCACTATAGGCCCTGCTTCTGCAAATTACTGTTCTGCCATCCATATCACGGTTCGCTGCGCTATATGGCATAAACTCCTTAATAACTACCTCTCTGTTCTGCCTTATATCCCAGCCGAAGTAAACAATTGTAATCTGACCCAGATAATGTATCTCTTGTATCTGATATCTTTCATGTAATATAACCTGCGGCATAAGTGCGATATCGCTTACTTCTATTCCCATCTGCTTCCTCACTTTCACCCTTGCTACACGTCAGCTGCCAGATATCTAAGTTCTAACTCTGATGAATTTTCTGCAAAAGTCACATATAATATGTCGCCTGAGCAAATGGTAATCGGTGTATTCTTTTGAAGTATCTGTTCACCAAGGAAAATACTACCTTCCATACAATATACCAATGTTAACTCACCATGATTCTGTCCGGGATAAAAACAAACCTTATCAATATCCTTAAGATTTTCCTTGATTCGTTTGCCATGAAAAAGCTCCTCCAGTGTTACGCCTTCCGGTAAATATTCTGCAAGATTCCATTTAATATCAATGGTTTCATTCTTACTCTTTAAGTCTATAAATCTAGCCTGTAAAAAACCTGATATAGCCGTTTGGTCCTTTTTATGAAACAATATTCTTCTAACAATAATGAGACTAATCCCTGCGGCTGCAACAAATATCAAAAGAATCAAAATAATAATAATCGCTGTGTAATACTGCTTCCACCATGCTTCTATCTCTACCTGATAGCTTACCGTACACTCATTTTGTTTGCTGTCCACCGCTGTTATTCTGTATTCATTCAAAGATGCCTTATTCACATCAACACTAAGCATACTTCCTGATATCGTGTACTTAGCATCTCCTTGAATTTGATTTACCTTATATTCCACAATATCATTGTCTGTATCCTGAAACATCGTACTGACATCTATACGAAGAACCTCATCCTTTGCATAAAGCTTCTCTGAGCTATCCGTTCCAACCGGTGCATTTCCTGTATCTTCCACTGGTTCAGGCACCACAAGCTCTGTTACCTCGATATTCACATATCCTGTTATAATATCTGTTACGGCTTCTGAACTATATACTGCTTTCGCTTCATACTCACCATTCTCAGGCATTTCTAACACAATATAATGTGCACCTTGATACACAATCATATTATCTTTACTGCTGACCACTTCACAATCATGTACTTTCTCAGTAGAAAAGATAATCTCATATCGTTTTTGCGCAGCATCCATACTCTGAGCCGTCGTATACCTGTTGATTAGTTCGGTGCTCTCTGAGATATCCAGATTAATCTTTCCACCTGAATACTCTGAAAAAAAGATACCAAGCATAACCTGAATAAATTGTGGCGGATTATCTACCAATGTAGCTCCACCACCTGTTGGCACACTAATCACTGACAACAATCCTGTATCCTGGTTATATGCATTTGTATATTCAACTACATCGATGGTAATATCATGATTCTTTGCCAGTTCAGAACTAAACTTCATATCTGCATCCGAATTTTCCACAGTTCTGTCCGTCTTACTGTTTTCCAAATCCGTATTGCCATCTGTCACCAATATAATAAATGCATCATCATACTCAAGTGAAGCCTCTGTAATTGCCTGAGTCGCTGTTATCAATCCTAACCCATTATCTGTTTCACCGCTAAACTGCAATTCATCCAGTTTTTGCAGCATCTCACTTTTTTGTGCGGAGTTTCCCATGGACACTAATCCACTATGATATACAATGCTATCATTATATGCGGTAACATTTAGATAATCCGTTTCATTACATAAATCCATAAAGAGCTTTATCAACTCTATGGAATGTCGTTTCGCATCTGTTTTCTTCATAGAACCACTTACATCTAATGCAATTGAAATCGCATGACATGAAGTATCAGCTCTTTCTTCTGCATTTACATATGTCGTTCCACTCATGATACAGCTGACAATCAGCAGATAAATTAATACGCTTTTTATTTTTTTTCTCATACAATCCATTCTCTTCTTGTCTTGTTTTATTGTGTCGAATCGTTACTTAGGCTTAAATCCAAAAAAACTTGCAAACTGACTGCTTACATCTGAAAAATCCATCTGACCATTTTGATTTGTCTTTTTTGCTTTTTCTTTATTCAACTCATCAAACATCATATCGCCAAAATCCATCTTAAAATTCTGCGCTGAAAATCCAGCAAATGGATTCCCTGTTGCAGCACTTGCCTTTTGCTTTTGTGCATGTCCTGAAAAGCTTTCTTCTGCCTTAGCTCCGCCTTCATCATAAGCCTTTCGTTTATCCGCATCACTTAAAACAGAATATGCTTCATTAATCTCCTGAAACTTCTGGGCTGCCTGTTCATTTCCATTATTTGTATCCGGATGATACTTCTTTGCCAGACGTCGGAATGCCTTTTTGATTTCTGCATCATCTGCCTGTCTGGATACTTCCAATATCTTATAATAATCCTTTGCCATAACCAGCCTATCTCCTGTCTACAGAAGCCTGACAGCATGGACAAATATTTACATTATCCGGAATAGAGGAATAGCAATTTCTGCAAATTATCATACCCTGAGAATTTAAGCTCTTACTATTCTGTACCATTGCCGGTCTTTGCACCATTGCAGCCTGCTGCATATTATTTGGCTGACTTATCATTGACATTTTGCTTGTTCTTGCTATCTCTTTGAGCTTACTTAGAATTACAATGCCAAGTACCATTGATACTATTGAAAAAATCAACGAAAAACTACATACCACTACAAGTATCAATGCAAAATTATCCATCTCAACACCTCTTCTTCACTATTTTGTTCGGAATTCATATTCTTCATCGGCAAACTTAATCTTTGTACCGTCATATATTTCTACCGAAGCCTTTGCAGGAATTTCTTTTCCTTCCACATAGGTTTTATTTGTAGAATTATTATCTATCAGGAAATAGTGATTTCCTCTTATTACAAGTTCTGCATGCCTTCTGCTGATAACATCCCTTTCTATCAAAAGGTCTGTTCCTTCCTTACCAATCCAAAAGCTTTCCTTACGAATCACTGCTTCTCTATTTGTTTTACAATGCACTAATCTTGGATATACAGCTTCCTTTGGTGCTGACACTGCTAACTTTGAAGACGGAGTATTTCTAAGTGCGGTATCCCAAAATGCAGGATCTAACACACCTGTTTCCCCATCATTTCCCAGTTTGCCTGACTCTCTTTCCCAAAAAGACGGGTCTAGTACACCTGTTTCATCATTCGCCAGCTGTCCTGATGACACCATATTAGATGTACGAATCGGCTGCTCTAATCTCGCAGAATATGTCTGCGCTGATACTGCCGGCTGTACCGGGTTTCTATATACAGGTGCGTTTACCGCACCTGTACAAAACTCTCTTAATTCTCTGTAATCTCTTCCCTGCCATGTATAATCCATGTATCGTAAGAATTCTGTTACCTTCGAACAGTTTTCATCACTTGCAAATACGCAGGTAAAGGTCAACTCTTTCATAAAGTTTTTAATCGTATCAGCTTCATATACTGATTCTTCTGCAATAATCTGGAATTTAATCTGATGATTTTCAATCTTCATCTGATTCACATCCAAAATAATCTGCATTCCCTTACCATGAATATTTTCAAGCATACCCAAAACCTGTTCTACAATCTTAAAATAGTTCGAAACAGTAATATACTTTTTCAAATAATCCTTAAGTAATGTTTCCATTATTTACCAATCCTTCTTCTCTTGAAATACAATACTGAAACCGGAATTAAAATAATCACTACAACACCACCAATAATAATTGTTGTAAGTGCTGTTTCATTATTCTTTAGCTGCAACCATGCACTCGTTGTAATCATGAAGCTTGTTGGTGTTGCCTCATCATCAATTGAAATCGATGTAATCTCATTACCGGATATATCCTTTGCTGAATAATCCAGATACAAGCCCTTATCATTACTTGGTATTCTAAGCGTTACAACATCGCCTGCCTGCTCTGCAAGTTCAAGATAATTATATGTTTCAATAATCTGTCCGTCCTCATCTAATAAGTAGAAGAATGCTTCTACAAGCTGAGTATAATCGGATACATATACATTGACATCTCTATACTCCTCTGCATAGAACTCTCCGGCCTCAACACCATCAATTACAACTGTAGGCGCTGTATTATCTACAACAAATGTAATCTCTGCTCCCTTTTCTGTCAGGGTATTATTTACTTCATTTCCTGCACGGTCCTTAGAGTAGAACATAAGGTTATAAATTCCTTCAGCCTCAAAATTCTCTCTGTACAGAGTATATCTGTACTCATATCCAACTTCATCATTACCTACAATTTCAACATCATAATAGATAACATCATCTTCTCTTACAGAAGGAAGTGGTCCTGCCTGACTCTTAGTCAATACTTCTCCAGCCTTATTTAAGTAAATGCTGAAAGTCTCAATTCTATCAACATTCATCTCTGAAATATGTAAGTCATCCATGTCTGCAAATCTAAGATATGCCTTCTCAACCAAAGCATTCACTTCCTGCAAATCATATGTCGAACCATTTCTATTCAATGAGAATCTGTATGTAAGCTCTGATTTGTTACCGGCTCTGTCTGTAACAACAGCTGTTAATGTATAAATCTGATCCTCTAAATCATCAACATTTGTTAACGTATACTGGTATTCATTCTGCTGTACTGTTGTAATTCTTTCTACCGGAATCGCCTTACCTGTGCTATCTCTTAGTACAACTTCCATTCCATTTACATCGTAATTGGTATCTGCTGCATGAATTACAGGAATAACTGTTCCTGCATTCGCAGAACCATCTTCTACTCCACTTATACTTAACTGTGGTACCTGTGTATCAATATAGAAATCCTGCATAGCAAATGGTGCCATTGCATTACCCGCCATATCTGTATAGTTCACCATCAGAGTATAGTAGTCATCTGTCGCAAAATGAATTGTCGCTCTGTGTGTGTCTCCATTATGCGTCCAATTGCTTAATGCAACATAAGGTGCTACCGTTACATTAAAGTCTGCTTCATTGAAATTGTGCTCAACTACTGTAATTGTCGCTGTTCTTACCGTATTAAAGTAATTGTCAGTCCATGCAGTATTCTGGTCATAAGCAACCTCTACAACCGGGTCTGTAACGTCGATTGTAAATTCATCTACTTTTACCTGCTCTGCCGCATTGTCAGCAAGATCAGTACATCCTACAGTAAATGAGTAATCTCCATCCTCTGCAAATGTAATCACTGCTGTGTGATTGATTCCATCATGTGTCCAGTTAGAAGGTGTCAGGTGGCTTACCTCCACACCATCCTTATAAACTGTAAACTTAACTCGCGATGCTTCAAAGTTCTTCTCGGCAATCGTGATTCTTGCAACTCTTGCCTTGTTATAGTAACTGCCATTCACTGCATTTGCAGCATCAAAGCTTACACTAATCACCGGCTTTGTAACATCAATCTTATATACTTTTTCTGTTACAATTTCATTCAATGCATTATCAATCGCATTTACTCTGACTACTACTTCATTTCCTTCATTTGTCTCGGCATCAATAACAACTTCTTCAGTAGATAATGATGCATACTGACTAATCTGATTCCATGTTGGTGTTGATGTTGGGAAAGATAATAAACTCTTTCCACTTACAGTACTCTGTCCATCACGGCTAATAGAATATGTGACGCTCTTTAATCCGGCATAATCACTTCCGTTTGCATCTGTAACGCTAATCTTTAATGGTACATCTGCATTATAGAATTCTGCTGCATTTGGATTTGGTGCTGCAATTGTTGCACCTTCACCATTTGAGCTGCTTGGCTTTTTATCATCTGCAACATAACCATTTGCCCATGCTGTTGATACATTTCCTGCTATATCTGTTGCTTTCGCATAAATAAATCCTCTTGCATTAGCTCCAATTGTAAGTGCCTCTGTCTCCTCGCCACCATTAGCGCTCCATCCATTTACTGACTTACACTGCTGAAGCTTTAAGCTTTCCTTCTCACTAATACCATAATCAACCTCTGTCGTTACATGTACAGAACCATTGGTAAAGGTTGTATAAACAATATCATCTGTAGTACCTGATGTATGCCTATCCTGAGAAACACCATTATAGCTGATTGTCTTAATCACCGGTGCCTGGTAGTCAGCCTTAATTACATATTCATATGTATTAGTTCTATTACCTGCTTCATCTTCAACCCATACTCTCAATGTGTTAATCGAATCATTTTCAATCTTAATAGACGCCTCATCATGAATCATCTGTTTCTTGTAATCAACACCTGCATTCGAAAAATTCAGGCTTCGAGTCGGCTCACTTGTATTTCCATAGTTTGTATCAAGTGTATAGAACACCGAAATCACTGGTGCATTCACATGATTCTTATATGTATCTGCATCCATATAGTCATCCGGATATGCAAAGCTCCATGTTACCTCATTATTAATAGTTGATGAATTATACCAACCGGTACTTTCCGGAAGCTTATCTACATATACCTCTGGAGCATCTAACTCATCCTGCCAAATCTTAACCTGCTTCTCTACTACCATATCAAGACCTGACTTTGTTGTTACTCTAAAGTATGCTGTACCATTCTGTCTTGCTGCCTTACTATCCTTTTCGTCCGCTTCGACAGTTGCCTCCTTCGAACCTGCATTTGTAAGCTCTACTGCTTCTGCTGTCTGCTTCTGGTCTACAAATGCTTCCTGTTCCATACCAATTAAAACTGACAGCTCGTCTGCATTTACAAGCTCCCATTGCTTCTTCTCTGAGTCAGTTCCTGCCTCAACAAACGCATACTCATATGATTCGATACCTGATGTGAGCAGCTCAAGATTCTCCACTGCAAGAACAAACTCTAACTGGTCATTGGTCCAGTTTTCTCCGTTATACTCTACATCCGGTGTCTCTGTTGTGTGTCCATTTACAATAAGACTTGGTGTCACTGTATCCACACAAATCTTAACAGGAGTATTTCCGGCATAATTTGGCTCATTTGCCTCATCTGTTCCTGTAAAAATAACCTCTGCTACATGTTCAAGATTATCTCTTACAACAACCTTTACAGCACTGTAATTATGCTGAATATGATCAAAATCGAATGTATACTGGTCAAAGTAACACTCTTCATCCTGATAGGTCTTTGTTATCACTTCAACCCATTCATTCTGAGTCTTATCATTCTGATAATATACCTGAATCATCTTTACACCAGACTGACAATCCAAATATTCCGCTGCATTCTTTGTATACTGCTCATACTTCTCATATGCACCATAAGAATCAGCCTTTGCATCATCTGTATAAACAGTCAATGCCACCTCTTTGTTATAGTACTGAATTTCATCATTTGAATATGCACTCTTTTGAGCAAGCTCTTCACCGGATGTCATTACAAGTACCTTCTCTAATGCAGGAGCCTTTGTATCTACACCAATTTCTGCAAATTCCTTGTAGGTTTCAAATTCGCCCTTAGTCTCTATACTTGAAATATCAGCTGCAGCATTTTCAATATAATACTCATATGCATAGCTTCCTGAGTCCTTAATTGTCCATTCTGTACCGGCATTTGTCCAATCTGATGTTCCCTTTACACGATATTTAATATTGTCATACTCACTATCGGAAGGAATTGATACTGTAATCTCTCCATTGTACCAGTGTGTACCATTTACTACAGCACCTGCCTCTTTATAAAACTCCTCCATCTGAGCATCTGTAAGCTCTGCATCCTTTACAGCAATGTTCACTGTTGTATCTTCTGGCGAAACAATCGTTACTGTGTATAGCTGTGGTCTTGGATTATACATATCTAATACAGTATTATCCTCATCATCTGCTGTCACTTCAATCGTTGCTATTCCTGCTTTTTTAACTACCCAGTTACCATCCACCAAATCAACAACATCCGTACTCAAAGATTTATATGATAATGCTAATGGATACTCTGCTACCTGATTATTGTTTTCATCTTCCAGGAATACAGGATTCAAAATAAATTCTTCACCATACTCCATTTCATGTGCATTCTTCTGTAATGTAAGATTGATATTATCTACATCAAAGCTATCACTTGAAAGCTCAATACTTCCATTATTTGTCACATACGGAAAATCATCATCACATGTAATTACCGCTTTAATCGTATACTTTGTCTTTTCACTTAACTGCTCAGACTGTTTCTTAGTAATCTTATTTGTAACCGTTGCATATCCCTTAGCAGCATCAAAGACAATTTCCTTTGAATCAAATTGTACTGTCTTAAAGTTATTTGTATCCTCTGGTACAGCCTCAAAGGAAACTACAAAATTATTTTCCATTGAGTTCAGGTATTCACCAAAAGCATCAACAAGATCTGCACGCATATTTACAACAAGCTCAAGCTCATGCGTCTTCACATAAGACTGACCTGCTGCCGCACCGCTTACAAGCAACTCGCTATACACCGGTGCCTTATTTACAGTATATGTCTTTGTTACAGTCTTTGCTTCATAAATCTCATTACCAGGATACTTAAACTCAATTGTATATGTGCCAAGTATCTTAGTATCAACAGTTACAACATCATCTTGTACTGTGAGATTTAATTTGCTATCCTCAACCTTAATACCATCCGCATTCACCTCATAACACTCAAGGTCTCCAACGTAAATAAGGTCTTCGCCTGTTAATTCGTATTTAAGTTCTTCTGCATAGGTAACAGTACTATCCTCATCGGATGAAACAAAATCAAACTTCTGCTCAAGATAATCAATACGTTCCTCTATCTCATCCTCTTCATAAGAACTTGTATTATCATTTATCTGTACTGTTGTGTAGTAATAGTGGAATCCTGCCCTATCACGTGTAAAGGTCGCAACCTTATCTCCTGTGACTAATGTAACCTCAACATACCACTTACCATCACTGCCTTCTACTACCTCATACGTTACAGTTTCTTCACTAAATGTAATTGTTTTACACAACTCATCTGCAGATAACAATCTTGCTTCATATACATTAAGCGAGCAGGCATATACTCTCTTTTCAATCTCTATTGCACGGTCATTTTCATTCAACCCTGCCATATCAGAAATATCGAGCTTTACCTTACCGGTTACTTCCATAGTATGCTTTTGTACTAAATGCTCAAAATAATGTGCCCAACTGTGCTTTGTCTTATGGTCACAATTTGCAGAATGGTTAACTTTTACCTTTGGTGCACCGGCAGATGTTAAAACAATATTTTCAGGTACTGTTATGATTTGTCTGGTGCTTTTGGTTACATCCTCCATCTCATTCCAAACCAATCCGCTTTCGGTTGCATCTTCATGATAAACTCTTGCCTCAACACTTACTGTTGTAGTATCAAAATCTTTACCATTTAAATCAATCACACATTCTTTAGCAATAGTACCATTATCTGCTCTTGAAAAAGTCCATTCCTTTTCTCCGTCTACAGTAATCTCATTCTTACCATCATTAATGATTACTTCAAATTTGTAATCCTGTAAGAGCTGCGAAGCCACTGTGTACAATGCACTATTCTGTGATGAATCATTACCCAGAGTATAATCTACACTTGCATTAACCGTAACCTTATAATGCTGCTCTGTACCGTTCTGTTCTGCCTCTGTCGTATTTACATACTCATATACCGGGCTTAATGATACCTTTATCGCATCTTCACCAATTGTAATATAAGGTATTTTAACCACAAAATTTTTAAATGTCTCTGTTATTGTTGTATCCACTGTTGAATCAGCTGATTTAGGTGCTGCCACAATCGCATCTGCACATACTTCCATATCCTTATCAATATCATAAGTATACTCAAATATCTCAGTATTCTTATCCATTGAAAGACCTATATACCGCTCACCCTTTAACAATTCTTTAGAATTGTATAGATTCAAATCTAATGTATAAGCATTCAACAACGCCTGTGCTGCATTGTATGCAGTTGAATCCTCTTCCTGTGTAGGACAATCAATAAGCATATAATCAACTATAGCACTAACCTTTACTCTGTCAGCATATACATCACCAATTCTTACATATTCTACTGTCTCAATTGTAGGTGTAATCTTATTAATCACAACTTCCGGAATCTTAATGGTCTTTGCTGTACTGGCTGTTTTTACAGTCTTCCCTGTATTATCTTTCACTGTTACTGTCACAACAGTATCCTTGCTATTATACTCCGCCAAATCATAATCAAATGTAATTATACCATCATCATTGCAATCTATTCCTCTTTTGGTCTCTGTATAGCCATTAGACGAAACATTCATAGTCACGGTATAGTGACTAAGTAAATTCATTAATGCTTCATCCTGCTTTGCCTGCTCGTAATTGCTAATCTTAACCTCAGCACTTACCGGCACATGATATACATACTTATTATCCACCAATTCATAGCTATGTTTGTCAAAAGCAGGTGCTGATGTGATTTCTACCGAAATCTCAGGAATTGTTACATTGATTCCACTTCCCGGATACTCTTTTTCTAACACATCACCACAGTATGCAAATCCCTTTGAAGTAATGGCTGCTGTATCTGAACAGGTAAATATCTCTGACTCAAATACTGCAGAATAACCTGCAAGTGCTGTCAACTCTTCTCCCAGCTTAACCTTTTTCGATACCGCCGCCTTATCTGAGTCTCCTATCCATGCTGCAAACTCAATCTCATATTGACTTAATAAGTAGTTTTTCTCCTCCTCTGTACAATACGAATCAGAATAAGTTATAACCGCCTTTGTCTTGTACTGACCGGTATACTTTTGAGTCGCCTCATCATATACACTTCCGACACCTTCCACATAAGGTTGAACATTCACATTTACCTTAGGTACTGTAATACTTACAGGCGTTGAACTTCCATTAAAGTTTCTTGAGTCAGTACCTCGCATAAGCTCTGCACGAACTGTCAACGAAAGCTCATCTGTTGTCTCAAGAGAATATACTGCCCTGGCTGTTCCCTCACCTGTCTTTGCTATTGTAACTGTTTCAAGAGCTGTTTCATCAGCCTCACCGTTTTTTGTATAGAACTTCACACGATAATCATTTAATAATGTCGCTTCCTGTGTTTCGTCACAATTAACAGCCGTATAGGCAATATCTGCATATACTCTATATTCAGCTTTATACTTACTACCTGCTATCGTATTCTTAACCTTTTCAACCTTTGGTTCAACACTTGTAACGGTAAGCATCGGTATATCCGTATCAACAGCTGTACCATTATCTGCTGTTCCTGCTACACTTACACTTTCATTAACTAGTGATAACACGGCAATTGGCATCAACGATGTATTATCATTACATTCAAATACCGCTGATTCAATGAAACCTCCATTCGCCATAATCTCTTTGACACTTAAAATATTCTTTCCTTTTTCAGTCTGAGCTGCATCCTTTGCAATAATCTCAACATTGCAATACTCTAAAATCTGCTTAGCTTCATCCCTTGTACAATGTTGAAATTCATATGATACAGTACCCTTTACTGTATACTTTCCTACATACCTATGTCCCTTATGTTCAGAACCTTTTTTTTCAATAGATGGTGTTACCTTAACAGTAACCTTAGGCATATATACTTCTTTTTCTGCATTAGTTACTGTTGCTTCTGCTGCATCCGATGATGTAACTTCTGTTACCAGCTTAATATTCTCATCACAAGAAAACCAGTCAGAATACAAAGTTGCCTTTCCGTTGCTTGCCCCTTCTAAGGTCCTATAATATACATTATTATTTTTATCATTTGCCTTTATAGCAACAGTACATGCCTTTAAAGCATTACTTTCTTCTGTTTCATTCTGGCAACCTTCCAATTGGTATGCCACTTCTGTCTGAACCTGATACCAAAGCTCAAAATGTCCCTGTTTAAAAACTTTATCTCCAGGCACCAATTTTGATGTCATACTTGTAATCTTTACTTTAGGAAACGCCACAGTAACACCTGTACTATAGTTCACAGGCTCTTTATCACCCGTTGAAAGTGTTGCTGTTGCTGTTAATTCCGTATCCTTTGTTACAGTTACCGGCTTATAAACAAATCTAATCGTCTTATCATCAGTTTTATAAAGCGTATTCTCATCATACTTCATATCCAATGCGCCGTTAGTACCTACTACTGCCAAATTTAATTTATACGCCTCCAGTAACGCCTCCTCATCTGCACAGTTTTCTGCGAGATAACATACCTCAACAGATACATCATATGTCTCCTGATACTGATTATTCACAAGCTCTCTACTCTTCAAGGCAAGCTTTGGTGTTACAGATGTAATCTCAAATTTAGATTCAACTACTGACACACTCTCTTCCTCTGAAGAGCTTTCCTCTGTGCTGCTTTCTTCTGATGAAGCTTCTTCCTCAGTTGTTGTCTCTTCTTCGGTTGTTGTCTCTTCCTCGGTTGTTGTCTCTTCCTCAGTTGTTGTCTCTTCCTCGGTTGTTGTCTCTTCCTCAGTTGTTGTCTCTTCCTCAGTTGTTGTCTCTTCCTCAGTCGTTGTCTCTTCCTCAGTTGTTGTCTCTTCCTCAGTTGTTGTCTCTTCCTCAGTTGTTG
>JAZNMO010000201.1:0-5070 GCA_045579665.1 Lachnospiraceae bacterium | reverse complement strand
CACAAGATACGACTGTTTAAAATACCACCTTTTTCATTTTCCCTATACACATTTAAATCATAATCCACTTTGCCATAAAAACCACCATGTTCTTCGTCCTTTAACGCTTTCCAAAATGGTAAAATTTGCTCTGTTAAATGTTTCTTTACTGCTTCAATCATCACTCTATGTCCTTTCTATTAACAAATATTTTATAACAGTTCACAATTACAAGTCATACTGTAAATGAACTCATTACTTCGCCTCATAAAATGTTGACGAAATTTCTATGTTATTATAACACAAGCAAACTGTTATAGCTATCTGATACCAATTTCTTTATCTGTATCTGACAAAGAACTGTTATCCTTAATATATTGGACAACTTCCTCTAATTGTGTGTAAGCCACACCTACATAACTATCTGCTGCGCCATAATAAATTGCAATTCTTCCAGTTGCCGCATCGCAAAGTGTTGCGCAAGGGAAGCATACATTTGGCACAAAACCTCTTTCCTCATACCACTCTTCTGGGGTAAGAAGGAAATTCTTACATCTGTATTTTACAATCGATGGATTATCAATATCCAAAATCGCACCACCGATGCTATACACGAATCCATTACAAGTGCCTGACACACCATGGTAGAACAACAGCCAGCCCTCTGATGTCTCAATCGGAGCAGCTCCTCCACCAATTTTTACAGACTCCCACCAGTTTGAACCCTGGCTCATTACATGTCTGTGCTTTCCCCAGTAAGTCATATCAGGGCTCTCACTCAAGAAAATATCGCCAAAGGGGGTATGACCACTATCACTTGGTCTCGACAACATTAAAAAGTTTCCATTGACTTTTCTTGGGAAAAGCACAGCATTTCTATTGTACGGAATAAACGGATTTTCGATTCTAACAAACTTCTTAAAATCCTTGGTCTTTGCCATACCAATGGCTGCACCATAGAAGTCTGTACACCACATGATATAATAGGTGTCTTCCACCTTAACAAGACGTGGATCATAAGCATATCTTGGCATAAACGGATTTCCGTTCTCATCTTCAAAAGGAATCTTTTCCTTATCAAATGTCCAGTGAATCGCATCCTCACTATGACCAAGATAAATGTAAGGAATACCATCTGTCTGCTCTCCACGGAACACTCCGATGAACTTTCCTTCATAAGGAATAACTGCACTGTTAAAAATTCTTGCAACACCCTCAACCGGATTACGATCAATAATTGGATTTTCTGAATGTCTCCAAACAGGTGCTCCACTTAAACCTTCTGGTTTCTCTTGCCATGGAATATTAGGCAGATTATAACCATTCACAAAACTCACTTTCGCCATAACATAATCTCCTTAACCAATTATTCTTTTACGGATCCTGCCGTCATACCTTCATAAATTTGATTCTGTAATAACAAGAAGATAATCAAGGTTGGAATCATTGTGATAATCGTTCCCGCACAGATTACTTCCCACTGGGAACCAAACGGACCCTTGAAAGCAAACAATGCTGTTGATATTGTTTTCAACTCTGATTTTGGCATATAAAGATACGGTGTATAGAAGTCGTTGTAATAACCTACTCCCTTAATAATAATTACCGTAACAATTGCCGGCTTCAAAAGTGGCAAAATAATATGTGTATAAATCTTAAAATAAGATGCACCATCCATAATTGCCGACTCATCCAATGAGGTAGAGATATTTTCCAAAAACTGTATAAAAATGTAGATAGAAATGATATCTGTACCTGCATATAATAAGATAGTTGAAAGTCTTGTGTTAAATAAACCTAAATTACTAATAATCTGGAACACCGTCATCTGCATTGTGATACTCGGAATCAACGATGCCACCAAGAACAAGTTGTTAATTAAATTTCTACCTGGAAAACGGAAACGATTTAAAATGTACGCTGTCATTGTTCCAGTTAAAATTGTTGCTACTAATGAAAAGAACAAAATAATGATTGTATTGGCAAAACCTAACACCATCTGCCCCTTTTCAAATGCAGTAATATAATTATCAAAATTTAAAAAGCTTTCTGGTAATGCGAGAGGATTGGACTCTGCAAATTCCGCCTTTGTCTTAAAGGAACCAAAGAACGCAGTTAATAATGGCAAAATAATGCAAATGGATGCAAATATCAAAGATATATACCGAATAACATCCCAAGCCTTTGTTCCCAAGCTTTTCTTTTGTACGCCTTCCTTAGACACCTTTACTTGCGGCTTTTCTTGCTTTTCTGTAGGCTTTTTCCTCTTTTCTAAGTCGTTTTGCGTTGTTGCCATATTCATCTACCTCCCTTCCTTCAATAAAATATTTCTGAATAAATGTTACAATCATAATAAAAATAAGTAACACTACACCTAATGCCGAAGCCAAACCGTATTTTCTACTTACAAACGCAGTATCCAATGTCTTCATAACAAAGGTAGAAGAACCATTTTGACCATCTGTCATAATATACGGAATCTCAAATACACTAATCGCACCCTTAACTGCCAAAATTAAGTTCAAACTTACAATAGTCTTAATATTAGGCAAGATAATAAACTTAAATTGCTGCCATCTGTTTGCTCCATCCAAGCTTGCAGCCTCAATCAGTTCTGTACTAACCGATTGAATTGCACCGTTAAACATTACCATGTTCTGACCCATATATCTCCAAAGAGAAACTAACACAAGCGAATAATTAACAATCGCTGCATTTCCAAGCCATAACGGCAAGGTTTCCGGATCCGCTCCTAAGAAGGTGAGCACGGTGTCTAATGTTCCTCCGCCTTTATAAAAATAGAGAAACAAAAGACCGACCGCTACACCATTTAAAAGGGAAGGGAAGAAAATAATACCTTTGAAGAAATTACTTCCTTTTAACTTATAATTCAAAATGGTTGCAAAATATAATGCAACTACAATCTGTACAACCGAACCCACAAAATAATACAAGCTGTTCTTTAATATTCCTAAATATTCAGGACGACTAAAAATTTCAATATAGTTATCAAATCCGATAAATTGATGAACCTTACTGGTTCCATTCCACTTCTCAAAACTAATTTTAAACATGTCAACTAACGGAACATATGTAAACAAGAGAAGCAATACGACTGGTACGAACAAAAAAGCTGTAATTATAATGACTTTTTGTGCTTTTCTGGTACCTAATTTATCCAAAATAGATGGCTTATGAGCTCCTGGTCTCTCTTCCTGCTTCGCCATTTCTTTTACCTCCTTGATGCAAATTTACCTAGACTCGTCTGTCAAATAGCTATACCTTTTCATGTCAGCCAAAAAACATAGCTACTTGACAGAACATTTTTTGAGTATTAGAGCCCCAAACATATCATTCCATATACATTTGAGGCTCCTACTTTCATATCTTTAGGTAGTACTAACTATTTCTGCCAATCTGCATTAACTGCTTCTAATGCTGCTGACCACTTATCATTCCACTCAGCCATGATATCATCAAAGCTCATATCTACGTTACCGAATGCAGCTTCAACAATCTTAACCTGATACTCAGAACCACTCCAAAGTCCTAACTCTGACTGGTTGTGTACTGTATCCCACTTACCTTCGTTTTCAGGCTGTGCAGGCTCATCTACCTGTAATGCACAGTTTTCAAAGTTTGTAAGTGCTTCTGGGAAGCTCTGTCCCTTCACGATTGAAATCTCACCAGCATCCTGTGCATAGCCAGACTCTTCAACCATGAACTTAACAAATGCCTTAGCAGCTGCCTTATTCTCACTGTTTACATTTACACCGTAGCAGTAATCTGGAGCAGCGCCTACAACGATTTCACCAGCCTCATTGCTGATAGGGAATGGCATATAGCTAAGATCATCTGGATTCAAACCATTCTGCTCGCCAACTTCCTTCATCTGGCTTAATGCCCATGAACCAAGTACCATACAAGCAACCTCACCCTTTGCCATCATAAGCTTAGAACCTTCCCACTCAGTTGTGAATGGGTCTTCCTCTGTCACACCGTTCTTAACTGAGTCGTAAAGAACCTTGTAAACATTGTATGCAGGATCACCAGCATCAAATGGAGTAGCTTCGTTACTCATCTTATCATTTACATATGTAGGATCTGCAGATGCTGCTGATACACAAGCCTGCCACTGAGCAATACACCATGCATCATGTGTGTTTGTGTAAAGAGGAATTGCATCTGTCTTATCCTTAATTGTTGCAAGAACTGTCTGGAACTCTTCTGGAGTTCTAGGCATTTCTGTAATGCCAGCCTTTTCAAAAACTGCCTTGTTATATACGATACCACTTGATACGTTAACACCAGATGGTAAACCATATACGGTTCCACCACTCTGCTTTGTGTATAAGTACTTCTCTTCGTAATTCTCAGATAACTCTTCAAGAGTTCCAAGTGGTTCTAAGAAATCTGCAAACTCTTCAACTGGAATTGTGTTTGGAATCATGAATACATCACCATAATCACCAGTTGCAAGTCTGTTTGATACATCACCTTCATAATCTTCCATAGCCTCAAATGCTACTGTTACATTAGGATAAGTCTCGTTAAACTTTGCTGCGTATTCAACCATCTTTGTATCCTTAATATCTGTTCTGTGTGTAAGAACTGTGATTTCTCCCTCGATGGATTCAGGAGCAGCTGCCTCTGTGGTTACAGCAGCATCTGCGGAACCAGATGTGTTAGCCTCTGTGCTATCTGTTGCTCCGCCACAGCCAACCATGCATGACATAAGCATTGTAGCTGCTAAAGTTAAGCTTAAAATCTTCTTTCTCATAATAATCCTCCTTAAATTTAGTTTTTAAGTTATCGTTAAGCTATAATTGCATTATAATTACTTAAAACATCCATGTCAACAAATTTGTGCCATCATTTGTGCATTTTGTCACATTACACAACTCGAAACCCGTTTCACTTGTGCAGAACGCATACAGAATGTGCATTTTAACGAATTTTCTATCTACATTTTATCTCCAGAAGAAAATTATCAGCGCCCTCTCTTGTGAATTTTTATTACCTAAAAAAAGACTTAAGCCATAAGTTAATCACTTAAACTCACACCTTAAGTCTTTCTTTTTTACTTTATAA
>JAZNMO010000200.1:0-5921 GCA_045579665.1 Lachnospiraceae bacterium | reverse complement strand
ACATTTAGTCTAAAGCCCGTAAGAAGCACAGGAGAAGGGTATGTTAATAAGTTTACATGTTAAGAATTTGGCACTCATTAAGGAGACAGAGGTAAGCTTTAGGGAAGGACTTAATATTTTAAGTGGAGAAACAGGAGCCGGTAAGTCGATTATTATCGGCTCTATTAATCTTGCTCTGGGAGGAAGAGCAGATAAGGATATGATTCGCCATGGCGCAGAATATGCGCTGGTGGAATTGATTTTCCAGATTGCAGATGCGGATATCTTACAGAGAATTAAGGATATGGAGATACCGGTGGAAGAGGATGGTATTGTCATTATCCAGCGTAAGATACAGCCGAATCGAAGCATATGCAAGGTATGTGGAGAGACAGTTACTACCAAGCAGATTAAGGAATTGGCAGAGCTTTTAATAGATATTCACGGTCAGCATGAGCATCAGTCCCTCCTTTATAAGAAGAATCATTTAGAGATTTTAGATTCCTTTGCGGCAGAGGAGCTTGCTCCAATTAAGCGGGAGTTAAGGGATTGTTATCGCTGGTATACGGCACTGAAAAAGGAGCTTGATGAATTTCAAGTGGATGAGGGGGCCAAGGCAAAGGAGTTATCCTTGGCTGAGTTTGAATATCAGGAGATAGAAGAAGCGCGACTTGTAGCAGGTGAGGACGAGGAGCTTGAGATGCAATATCGAAGGATGACAAACAGCAGACAGCTGGTAGAGGCAGCATCTAAGGTATATTCGTTGCTTGGTGCAGGAGCAAATAGCGTTGCGGATTCTGTAGGAAGAGCGGTTCGAGAGCTTCGTTCGATAGAGGAATATGATGAGACTGCAAGGGAGCTGGCACTGGAGCTTGAAAATATAGATGGTTTGGTCAGTGATTTTAACAGAAGTATCGCAGGTTATATGTCAGATATGGAGTTTGATGAGGTGAGCTTTAGGGAGACCGAAGAGAGATTAAATCTATTGAATCACATGAAGCTGAAATATGGTGGTAGTATTCAAGCGATTTTGCAGTATCAGGAAGGGCTGGAGCAGCGTATTGAGAAGCTGCGTAATGCAGACGCGTACCAGGCGAAGCTGGAGAGAGAGCTTGCAGATACGACAAGGCAGCTACAGGGAATCTGTGAGAAGGCATCGAAGGTTCGCGAGAAAGAAGCAAAGAAGCTGTCAGCAGATATGGTGCAGGCACTAACAGAGCTTAATTTCTTAGAAGTATCCTTTGAAATACAGGTTCGTAGGAAGGATGAGTACTCTACACAGGGCTTTGATGATGTAGAGTTTATGATATCAACGAATCCGGGTGAGCCGATGAAGAGTCTTGGCAGTGTAGCCAGTGGTGGTGAGTTGTCGAGAATCATGCTTGCTATAAAGACAGTATTGGCGTCAAGAGATCAGATACCGACGATGATTTTTGATGAGATTGATACCGGAATCAGTGGTAAGACTGCATGGAAGGTGTCAGAGAAGCTTGGTGTGATTGCAAAGAATCATCAGATTATCTGTATTACTCATTTGCCACAGATCGCAGCTATGGCAGACCATCATTTTATCATTGCCAAGAAGGCAGAGGATAATGCTACCGTTACAGGTATTATGGAGATGAATGCCGAGGAGTCGGTAGATGAGCTGGCTAGAATGCTAGGTGGTGAGACTATCACAGATGCCGTAAGAGAGAATGCAAGAGAGTTAATTCATACAGCAAGAACAAAGAAGGAAGCCGTGTAAGGCTTCCTTTTTATGAGCAATAAGTCGTCTCGCAAAGCGTGGCGGCGTTTGGCTCTCTATACATGATATAGTAAATAGCTATATTCCATATATTTCTTTTGAAAGATGTCAAGCGGCATCGGGCGGTCATAGTAGTAGCCCTGTACAAAGCGACATCCGCATTCCTTGGCAAAATCTTCTTCTTCTTTGTTTTCGATACCTTCACAGATAACAGAGATATTGCAGTCACGGAAGGTTTCGATTAATTTCTGGATATATAAGAAGTTCTTGGTGTTCTTCATTCCCATATTTAAGAAGCTTCTGTTTAGCTTAATTGTGTCTACCGGAGGTATACCATAGGTATTCAGAGCAAAGTTGTTCTTGCCGAAAGCGTCCATGGTGATGCGATAGCCGAGATTGTGAAGCTTATTCATTTCCTGTAGCATATATTCCGGATTATCAAAGAAGGTACTCTCTGAAATCTCAAATTCAATATATTTTAAGGCGGAAGGATATTTTTCCATCATTTCTGCAAAAATCTTCGTGAACTCATCAGAAGAAAAATCGCGTCCTGACAAATTGATACTAATTGGAATTGGCTGAATGCCGGTAGCATACCATTTATCAATAATTTTCAAAATACTTTCAATCACCATCAAATCTAATTCATGAATAAATCCATAGCGTTCCAATACAGATAAAAAGGCATTTGGTTTCAAAATCTTTCCATTGGAATCCATGATACGAACCAATGCTTCAGCGCCGATTGGCTGTAAATCATCGATATCAAACTTTGGCTGTAAATAAATGATGAGATGATTGGTAACCATAATATCCTCAAAGAGAGGAATGATTTTATGGGCAGGATTTAGTCTGCCTAATAGAGCATCCTGATAAAAGGTGACCATATTGTCTGAAGAAGAACTGCTTTGTTCATCTAAAGAGTTTCTAGCAATGTCAGCATGTTCAATTGCCTCGTGAATGCCGGTTGTATAGTCGGATAACAGATAAATACCTCCATGAAGTGCAAGCTTTACATCGGGATAGAGAGGCTGCGCAAGTGCAGTGAAATCCGAAAATGCAGTTTCAATATGTGTCTTTAGGCTCTCAAGTGTAATTCGGTTTACGTCTATTAGAACAACAAAAGAATCTGCCTGCATACGACAAGCTGATAACATATATGAGTTTTTTCTGATTAACTTCTGGGTAAGTAAAGTAAGAAAATCATTTCCCTTCTGATAACCATAGATTTGGTTAATTCTGTGGAAGGATTTCATGTTAAGAGAAAGAATCGCAAAGCGATTTCTTTCAGATGCAGTTCTCATTTTCTGTGAAAAGTCCAGAAAAGATTCGTATACGGGAAGTCCCGTAATGTTGTCATGATACATATAAATAACCCCTTTTACGTCAAATATTACACTCAATTCATGAAATATTCAGAATATATAATATTTTATCACATAATTTTCGAACAAACAATTAAATATTTACATAATAATTATGATTATTTTTTGTGAAAACATCACATACTACAGATGTGAATTGAAATAAAAGCAGGCAAACGAAATTGAGAAGGTATGGATGATGCTATGGGAAAGAAAAAGAGATTTTGGTGGATATATGTATTATTTGGTTTTGGACTGGGAATGTGTACCTTGGCGTTATATGGATATTACCTGACAAGAATTCCCGATACGATTCGTATTAAAGCAGGAACAAGTGAAAGATTTGATTTACAGATTCCGGCGTCGGGCACTGTAAATGCAGATTCTTCTACGGTGATTGCTTTGAATCAGCCGGTTACTTTAATTGCAGGGGAGACGATGGACACGTATCAGATGGAATTGAAGCTTTTTGGATTTGTTCCCTTTAAGAACATAGAAATCGAGATTGTAGAGGATATCCTGTTGACTCCGGTAGGACAGCCTATTGGAATTTATATGAAAACGCAAGGCGTTTTGGTGGTAGATATCGGAGGCTTTGACAGTGCAGATGGTATGCATTACTCACCGGCAGAGGATAAATTGCAGGTTGGTGATTATATATTAGCAGTGGATGGTATGGCAGCTAATGATAAGAAGCAGGTGCGGGAGTATGTGGAAAAGAATGGAGAGAAAGAGATTGTATTTCAGATATCCAGAAAGGATGAGCTTTTACAGGTGACACTGAAACCCCAAAAGGACGAAGCCGGTGTGTATAAGATTGGCGCATGGTTAAGAGATAGTGCACAGGGAATCGGTACCATGACTTATGTAGATGCCAATAATCATTTTGGGGCATTGGGACATGGAGTGAATGATAATGATACAGGAGAGCTGTTAAAATTAGGGAATGGGCTGTTGTATCAGGCGGAAATAGTGAATATAAGAAAAGGTCAAAGAGGTACACCGGGAGAGCTAACGGGCGTTATAGAGTATTATGAGGACAATGTGTATGGCATGATTACAACCAATTCTACACAGGGAATTTATGGAATGGTTGGTGATAACTATCAAGTGGATAGAGCAGCTGCATTGCCAGTTGGATTTAAGCAGGAGGTTCGAGAGGGTGCTGCACAGATATATTGTAATGTGAATGGTGAAGCTGCTTATTATGATATTAAGATTACAAAATTGTCCTTGAATCACGAGAATTTAAACAGACAGATTTCTATTCAGGTTGTGGATGAGGAGCTGCTTGCCCTGACAGGTGGTATTGTGCAGGGAATGAGCGGAAGCCCGATTATCCAGAACGGTAAGATTATTGGGGCAGTGACACATGTACTGGTAAATGACCCCACAAGAGGGTATGGGATATTTATTGAACACATGTTGGAGCATTGAGAAATGTAACAGACATAAGGAAGGTCGATATGGGAGTTTGCTCACAATATCGACTTTTTCTTATGGCTGATATATGGCGAAAGCCGTACAGCGAGAAGTAACGAAGCGGATTCGAGCTGCATTTCTCAATTAAGTGGAGGGATGCGAGGAGATAGCCAAACATGAGCAAGACCGAAGGTCTGCGAATGGGTTTGGACGGAAATATTAAGAAAAATGAATAAATTTATACCATTATCAAGTTTAAAGGATACAACAGGAATTGTTGAATTATGTAAAAAGGCAAGTGAGCCTGTGGTGGTAAAC
The DNA here is from genome assembly GCA_045579665.1 of Lachnospiraceae bacterium. Lineage (GTDB taxonomy): Bacteria > Bacillota > Clostridia > Lachnospirales > Lachnospiraceae > COE1. The sequence continues at coordinate 1,091 of JAZNMO010000200.1, read as the reverse complement.
AGAAATGGAGAACTTAAATTAGTTATTATGAATTGTATGTAATGAGTTATAAGGAGTATTTGAGAAGAAAAGCAATTATAACGTTTGTGAAAAAGACTTTTTGAAACAAAACACAGAAACAAGTATCTTTATTTCAAAAACTTGCTGATTTTTTGAAATAAAAGAGATATAATGAGTGTAGTTATTTCAAAAAAGAGGTGAAAAATTCTCTGCCTGCATAATCAGGCAGGCATTTTACTTCGTAAAACAAGGAGAATTATATGAATCGAGCAGGAATATATGTTGACAATTTAACAGGAGAGGCTACTTATCAATCTTTTAAACCAAATCCATTACCACCTATGCCGGAAATTGAAATGGATGAGGAAATTGTAAAACATTTAGTAGATGCCAATAAACAACTTGTAAAACTTGATACGGCATCACAGTTAATTTCTAATGCAGATTTGTTTATATCAATGTATGTTAGAAAAGAAGCATTAATTTCCTCACAAATAGAAGGTACACAGTGTACTCTTGATGATGTATTAGATCCAGAGGTGGAAGCAAATGCAAATCTTGACGTTTCAGATGTTATTAATTATGTGAAAGCAACACAGTATGCATTGAAACGTCTGGAAAGCTTACCTTTATGTTGCAGATTAATAAGAGAAATACATGAAGTATTAATGGAGAATGTTCGCGGACAGGATAAAACTCTGGGAGAATTCAGACATTCTCAAAATTGGATTGGACCTGCCAATTGCTCATTAAAAGATGCAAGATATATTCCACCGAATGTAGAGGATATGCAAGATGCCATGTCTGATTTGGAGAAATATATTAATGAGAATATGGATTATGATCCATTGATTAGAGTTGCATTGATTCATTATCAGTTTGAAACAATACATCCGTTTTTAGATGGCAACGGAAGAATCGGAAGACTTTTAATACTCCTTTATCTGATGGAGCAGGGATTACTTGCAAAACCTGTCATTTATATATCCTATTTTTTGAAAAAGAACCAGATAGAATATTATGATCGAATTAGTGAAGTCAGAAGAAGCGGTAACTTTGAACAATGGATAAGATTCTTTTTGGAGGCGGTG
>JAZNMO010000199.1:0-43174 GCA_045579665.1 Lachnospiraceae bacterium | reverse complement strand
TGATTCCAAGTCCAGTTAAACTGGCTTGTTTTCCGTTTTGTATGTTTCCATACTTTACTGTTTTTAGGTTTTGTTCTCTGAACAATTCTTTATTAAGAATTTTCAGGGTTGCATTACTGTTTATTTGTCAAGGTTCTGTTTCTTTCTTGTTGCTTGTCTGTCAGACGCAACTTTGATATCTTATCATGTTATGTCATCGTTTGTCAAGCACTTTTTTATTTTCTTTTTCAAGAAACTTTGTTGTCGCTTCATCAGCTCTTTTGTAAGTTGCTGTATCTCAGCGACGAATGTTATCTTATCATGTCATTTTCATAATGTCAACAGCAAATTGTTGCTTTTTTCACTTTTTTCTAATATTCGTAAAATGCCTTAATAACAAGCATTTTAGGCATACATTGTGCATCATCTGTGCAAATTGTAGGAATTGCACAATAATTTACATAATACTTCTTGGAGAGTCTTACATTCCTTCTCGTTTTTTCCACATGCAAACAACGTTATTACCACAAAATATCTGTATTTCTTCCTATTTGTACAAGATTACTTTTCCTTTTCACATTACTATTTATGTCAATCACACATTTTCCTCCACTTTTCGCGCAAATTCATGCAATATAGTCCAAAAGTTCAACAAAGTTTTGCACTTTCAATCATGTATGATATAATTTTAGATAATCAAGTGAAGTATTTCTTATTATTATAGAAAACTACACTTTTAAACGGAGGTTATAATATGATTAGAAAGAACTTAAAAAAGCTTGTTGCACTTTCTACAGTTGCAGTACTAGCACTTTCCTGTACTTCTTGCGGAAGTTCAAATTCAACAAGAACACAGATGTTGGACAAGACTGTAAAGTCTTCCATCTATGTAGAACCTATCGAAGGTATTTCTGATGACTTCATCAGAGGTATGGATGTTTCTTCTATATTAGTAGAAGAAAAGAGTGGCGTAAAATATTACAATGAAGATGGTAAAGAAGCAGATGTATTTGCTGTTATGGCTGATGCAGGTGTTAACTATGCCAGAATTCGTGTATGGAATGATCCGTACGATGCAAATGGCAATGGTTATGGCGGTGGTAATAACGATGTAGCCACTGCTATCGAACTTGGTAAACGTGCAACAGATAACGGCATGAAGGTTTGTATTGACTTCCATTATTCAGATTTCTGGGCTGACCCTGCTAAGCAGATGGTCCCTAAGGCTTGGGAAGGAATGGGAGTTAGCGAAAAGGCAGATGCTTTATACAAATTTACCAAAGACAGCTTAAATCAGCTCTTAGATGCCGGTGTGGATGTTACTATGGTTCAGATTGGTAACGAAACAAATAACGGTATGTCAGGAGAGAAGATTATTGCTAATGTTACACAGCTTATGAATGCAGGAAGCAAAGCGATTCGTGAGATTTCTGCTGAACGTGAGAAAGATATTCAGATAGCTGTACATTATACAAATATTTCTGATGCTGACAATATTTCAAAGCTTCTATATAAGCTTGCAAGCTTCCAGGTAGATTACGATATTTTTGCAGTATCCTATTATCCGTACTGGCACGGCAGCTTTGAAAATCTTAAGAATGTTTTAACAATGGTTCAGGAAAAATACGGCAAAAAGACTATGATTGCTGAGACAGCATCCCTTTATACACCTGAGGATGGTGACTGCAATGGTAACAGCGTTGATGTTACACAGTTAACAGACGGTTACTCTGCTACTGTACAAAGTCAGGCAACTACAGTTCGTGATGTATGTGCTGCTGCACACGAAGCTGGTGCTCTTGGTGCATTCTACTGGGAGGGTGCTTGGATTCCTGTCGGCAGTGAGTGGGAATCTAATTCCAAGCTTTGGGAAACCTACGGAAGTGGCTGGGCATCAAGCTATGCTACAGAATATGACCCTGATGATGCAGGTCAGTACTATGGTGGTTGTTCTTGGGATAATCAGGCAATGTTTGATTTCACAGGTCATCCATTGGAGTCTCTGAATGTATTTAAGTACTTAAAGTGCGGTACTACTGCCGATTTGGCGGTGGACTTTACCGTACAGCCGACTGTAACCTGCAATGTAGGTGCAACCATCTCTTTACCTGAAAAGATTGAGGTTGTATACAATGACCGAAATGCCAATACAGAAGAAGCCGTAACATGGAACGCTGATGAAATTGCAACCATTGATACTTCTATAGAAGGAAAATATGAAATCAACGGCTCTCTGGCTGATGGTACAGCTGTTAAATGTACACTTAAGGTAGAATTATTAAATTATGTATTAAATCCAAGCTTTGAGGAATCAGATACTTCAATGTGGAATGTAACCTACAATGGTGACAAGAATCCTACAGATTTTCAGGAAAAAGGACCTGATGCACTTACAGGTAATGTTTCCTTCCATTTCTGGGACGAAAGCAATATGGACTTTGCAATCGAGCAAACCATTACAGGACTAGAGAACGGTACATACGAATATACTGCTTACTTCCAGGGTGGCGATATCAATGAATCAGCTGAGATGGAAATCTACATCATCTCTAACGGTACAGAGTATACTGCACCATTTACAGCGCAGGGCTATGCAAACTGGCAGGACCCTACTATCTCAGATGTTGAAGTTACAGACGGAACCGTAACCATTGGCGCACGCATCAAGTGTAATGCCAAGGGTTGGGGAACAATGGATGACTTTACATTGAACTTAATTAAATAAGATATCACACATTGCGAAAGCGTCATCATTCCGATGACGCTTTCTGATTATCCTAATATCTTCTAAAATACTTATAATACCAATACAATGACTTCTTCCACTTCTTTACTTGCTCCAAAATCCATTGTTTTTCGCTTTGAACAACAACAAGCATTTCTTCCGTAACAGCCTTATTTCCATAGAGAACATCTTCGTACATACTCAAAAAGCGAAGCTGCTCATCTTCATCCTGCATCATAGCCCATGCCCGCAGTTGTAATTCCTCCAGAGTCTCTGCCTCACCTCTGCAATATCCTAACACTTCCAGTAAACGCAGACTTTTCTGTATCTCTAATTCAAATTTAGTCCGAATGCTTAGCCGTTGATACCGCCTTTGGGACAAAGCATAATCTGCTCCAAATATTAAAATAACAATTACACCAATAACAAGAACCACATACCAAACACTGCTCTCTGCTTCTTCATTTTCCTGCACTACAGCCTTATCAGGTAATGTTTGCGATTGCGCAACCTCATGCTCTTCATCCTCAGCTTCATACCGAACATCTGCGTACTTTCTAATATGCTCCTTTACTTCCCATGGCGTATAACGAATTCTCTCATAACCCGGAGTTGGTTCAAACGGAATCCATCCTACTCCTTCTATATATACCTCCGGCCATGAATGTGCCATACTCGAATACACAACCATTTCATTTGTTCCATCTACAGGCACACAAAAACCTTCCACATATCGTGCCGGTATTCCCTCTGCTCTTGCAAGAAGCACAAATGCTGTTGCAAAATAACTGCAATAGCCTTGTTTACTCTCCAATAAAAAATAATCCAAAAATTCCTCTGCCGAGCTGATATCCTTAGGCAATGCTCCCGGTGTCAATGTATAATGATAAGAGCCCAGCTCTGCTTCTATCGCTTTCAGCTTCTGAATCTGAGTTTGTGCCTGCGCTGTGACTTCATCAATATATACCTTTGTCTCTGCTGACACCTCTACATTCTCTCCGTAATATTGTCTAATCCATTCCCGATGCTGCTCTACATCCTCCAATGTATATTGGTTTAGCGTATTTTTGCCAAACTCTTTTCGTACACTCTTCCACACTGCCTCATCAGGCTCATAGATATCCTGTAAGAAATCATAGAACAACGAATGGTCAACATTAATCTGTACAAAATTCACATCATATTCCATACCGTAGCCCTGCATATCTTCTAACACAAGATTACCGCCAACCGTTTGAAAATCTGTGTTCTCTCCTGTTACCTTCCATGCCTTTAAAGGTGCAAACAAATATCCTGTATCAAAGTATTGATAGCGTACATGAAGTCTCGTAGAGTGTACATAGTGTTCCTCCTGCTCTAAATCGTAAGCCCTTATCGCATACATGGTTTCCAGTGTATCTAATAGTCTGTCATCTTCTGTGGTTTCATTATTCTGCAACCACTGCTGCCCATCAAAGGTATCATAAATCTTTCCTATCAGATAAACATTGGTCTTAAGACTCTTTTGCCCTTGTATACGCAAAATCTCCTGTTCGCTTTCCTCTAAAGCCCCTAACAGCATTCCACTATCTGAAAATCCACTCTGTGCAATCGAAAAGTCCTCCTGCGCTCCTCTTTGCCATTCCTGACTCATCACCAAAAAGGACTCCTTCATATCGGTCCACAATTCTTTTACAAATCTCCAATCATAAGGTTGTTCCGATACAGGCATCGCTAACATAAAAAGCATATAAAGTACCAAAAACGGCATCATCCAAAGCATATATATTCTTTGTTGCGAAGTTTTGTGTTTCTGCCAATGCCTCTGTGCCCATTCTACATAGGTCAGTACAATAAATATCAAGGCGCACACAACAACCAGATGACCTAGTTCCCTCTTAGCGAACATATCAAGAAGCATACTTACCAAAAGCACAATCGAAAGTATGATTTTTACGCCCAAAAGCTTTTCCACTATCAATTGCAACAAAAAGCTAATACCTGATACTAAGATTACTTGCAGCACTTCAATCTCTTTTTGTCCTTCCAACAGTATGCCTATATTCCCCATCAGCCACTGTCTATATGTAGTTACAAAAGTAACACTTTCCGACCATCCTGCAAGCATCACCATCACTATCATGCATCCAACCAAGGAAGCCGCTAAAATAAGTTTCCCCTTCAGCTTCACAAAACAAAAGATTGCTAATACGCTTACTACCAGTAAGCTTAACAACGCATGAAAAACGGTACATTCTTTCAGTCCAATATACCTTCCTACTCCAAGCATGCATATGACAGCCATCAGGAATGCACTTATTACACGATATAGATTCTTTTCAATCCCATATATCATAAAATACCTCCCAGCTCAGCCTCAGTAGGAATGGCTATCATACGCTTTCTTGCAGTACTCTGTCTGACATAAGCCTCAATATCTTCATCCGTAACTACATATAACAGTACTGTAACACCTGCCATTGCCAATTGTTCAGATAAGTACACCGTCTCGTCGTTTATTTCATGAAATACTCCAATCACCATTTTAGAAGCATATAAGCTGCCGCTTTCGCACAATCCTTTGAACAAAAGCATGGAATCTTCATCCTTATCAAAGATAACAGACTCTGCCTTGGTATGAAACTCCTGAAAACTGCTCATATTACCTATATCACATTTTCTGATACCGCTCTGTGTCCAATAGGTCGAAATATGCTGCTGTTTCTTTGCAAAAAATAGATTTAATGCCAGTACCGTCTCCAACATCTTACTTTCTAACGGAATATAGTCATCCGGCTTCTTATAATATCTCTTTGTATCAAACAGTAATGTGATTCCCTGCTTCTCTTCTCCTGTATACTGACGTGTCATGAGTTGTTGCTGACGCGCCGTAGCTTTCCAATGTATTCTTTTTAAACTATCGCCCCGAACATATTCCCTTACCAATACATCCGGTTCTGACTGCTCACCATAAGCCTCTCTTTGCGGTGCTGCTGCCATCTGTATCTCCTCTGACAGAGAAGTCAGTTCTACAAGCTTAGGGTGTACAATTGCCTTAATCGTACCAAGCACCTTATACCGCAGGTGAAATATCCTGAAAAAATCAGTTACAATAACCTCTTTTACACCTACCTCATATTCTCCTCGGTACTTACAGCTAATCGTAGTATAATAGATAAATTCATCTCCCGGCAATAGCTCATACTCCACATCCTCAGCAACGCCTTCTACATAGGAAAAGTTCGGAAACATCTTCACCTTTACGCCGGCAAAACCGAAATAATCCTCATTGCGCAGTACAAAGTAATAAGGCATCGGCTGTCCGCATGTCATATCTCTGGATTCTACCTCCTGATAGATTTTAAAGCGCAAATATACGCATAGTAAATAAATAAAGGAAATTACAGGTAGTAATGTCATTGCAAAAAACAAACCGTAACTTACTGCTCCACCATAGCAGCTGATTCCTACAATTGATAAAATCCACATCACAAACCAAATCCATTTACGAATCTTCATAGGGAATCTCCTTTATGCCACCGGGATTCTTGCCTTTAATATCAGGCTCTGTAAAATCTTAGATGCACTCTCTTGACGAATACGTGCTTCCGAAGTCAATGAAATCCTATGGAGTAATACCTGCTCCGCTACCTTTTTTACATCGTCCGGCTTCACATAGTCACGTCCCTGCATAAAGGCCTTTGCTTGAGATGCGCGAACCAGCGATAGCATAGCTCTTGGACTTGCTCCCAGCGCAAATCTTGTCTCTTGTCTCGTAAGCATAACCAAATCTTCTATATAAGTCAGCACCTGATTCGTCACAGTAATACCTGCAACTACATCCTTCATCTGCAAAATCGTTTCCGTATCACAAATCGTCGATATGGAATCCGGTGTCTTCCCTGCGAGATATTGCATCGCCATCTGCATCTCCTGCTCTCTTGCAGGATAGCCAATTGAGAGTCTCATCATAAATCTGTCCATCTGCGCTTCTGGTAATGGATAGGTTCCCAAAAACTCTACCGGATTCTGCGTCGCTATTACCATAAACGGCTTAGGTAATTCATATATCTTTCCATCTACCGTAATACGTCCTTCTGCCATTGCTTCCAAAAGACTTGCCTGAGTTTTGGGTGATGTTCGGTTGATTTCATCAGCCAGCAAGAGCTGATTCATCACCACGCCTTCCTTATATTCAAACTCCTGAGTCTTCATATTATAAACAGAAACGCCTAATATATCTCCCGGCAGCGTATCGGGTGTAAATTGAATCCTTCCCAAACTACATCCGATGCTTTTTGAAATCGTATTGGCAAGTGTTGTCTTACCTACTCCCGGTACATCCTCCAGTAAAACATGGCCACCAGCCAGCATACATATTAACAGATTCTCTACTACTTCTTCTTTACCTACAAAAACCTCATTGATGCATTGTTTCAATGCATTTGCCTTTTGATAAAGTTGAATTGTTTCTCCCATTAACTCCCCTCCAAAGTCTTCTATTTATATTCACTTCCTAATGTTCTCATCGAATTTAAAATCGCAAGAACGGAAACACCTACATCTGCAAATACGGCAGCCCACATATTCGCCATTCCCAAAGCTCCTAACATCAATACAATCAGCTTTACTCCCAACGCAAATACGATATTCTGCTTTACAATGCGTACAGTCTTTCTTGAAATATTCACAAGCGTGGAAATCTTCTGAATATCATCATCCATAAGCACAATATCCGCCGCTTCAATCGCCGCATCTGCTCCCATACTTCCCATCGCAATACCAATATCTGCTCTTGTTAATACAGGTGCATCATTAATTCCGTCTCCTACAAACGCCAGCTTTTCCTTACCGGTCTTTCCGGCCAAAAGCTCTTCCACTTTGGCAACCTTATCCTGTGGCAAAAGCTCTGCATACACCTCATCGAGCTGCAGTTCCTTCGCTACTGCTCCTGCTGTCAAGGCATTATCCCCGGTCAGCATAACGCACTTCTTTACTCCCAGCTGTTTCATGCGTCCAATTGCCTTTGATGCATTCTCCTTAATCGAATCTGCGATTACAATTGCACCTGCAAATTTACCTTCACATGCAACCAGGACTACTGTTCCGATACCCTGCAGTACCTCCTTCGCCATAGCATAATCGATTCCGTATGTCTGCATCAGCTTCTCATTTCCAAGTAAAACCTCTCTTCCATCCACCCAAGTACGGATACCATGTCCTGCAATTTCCTCTGTATTGCCGACACGCTCAACTGTAACAGTTCCCGTGTATGCCTCTCTGATTGATGCCGCAATCGGATGATTGGAATACCCTTCCGCATGTGCGGCAAGCTCCAAAAGCTTCTCTACAGAAAGAGCCCCTGCATAAACCTCTACTACTTTAAACTCTCCTTTGGTCAGTGTTCCCGTCTTGTCCATAACAACTGTTGTCATCTCCGACACTGCTTCAAGGTAATTACTTCCCTTTACCAAAATTCCATGCTTAGATGCTGCTCCGATACCACCAAAAAATCCCATTGGTACAGAGATTACCAATGCGCATGGGCAGGAAATCACGAGGAAAATACACGCTCTTTGCAACCATACCGTAAAATCACCAAAGAATAGCGTCGGAATCACAGTCAACAATACTGCGCCTATCGTAACAACCGGCGTATAATATCTTGCAAATCGGGTAATAAAATTCTCCACTTTTGCCTTTTGCGAACTTGCATTCTCTACAAGCTCCAGTATGCGGGCAACTGTTGAATTTTCAAATTCACATGTTACCTGTACCTTTAATGTACCACTTCCATTTATACAGCCACTATAAATTTCTTTTCCAACACATGCTCTTCTTGGAACCGACTCACCTGTCAGTGCTGACGTGTCCACAAGGGATTCCCCTTCTACAACGATACCATCTAAAGGAATCCTCTCTCCCGGCTTTATCACAATAACTGCACCTATCTCCACATCATCCGGGTCAACCCGCACCAATACTCCGTCTTCCTCTATATTGGCATATTCCGGGCAAATATCCATCATATCACTAATAGACTGTCGTGATTTGCCTACTGCATAGCTTTGGAATAACTCTCCCACCTGATAAAACAGCATAACTCCCACTGCCTCAAGATATTCCTGTACTGCAAAAGCTCCAAAGGTCGCAATCATCATAAGAAAGTTCTCATCAAATACCTGTCCCTTTTTTATATTTTTTACTGCCTTTAATATAATGTCGTAGCCTATAACCAGATACGGAACCAGAAACACAACCGGTAATATCCATGGATGTAACCACTTATCCAGCATCCCGCTATGCTCCAATATAAATAATATGATAAACAGCACAAAGGCTATGATAATTCGCTTTAACATTTTCTTCTGCTTCTTACTCATAAATCTCTCCTCACGAAATCAGTATAAAAAGGTTGAAAGTTACCCTTCAACCTTTTCCATCCTTATAATATCACCTTGCACTCCTCATCGATCTTAGCGCAGGCTGCCTGCACTTCCTTCATAATCTCATCAAAACGTGCATCATCTGCATCAATAGTAAGCTTCTGCGCTAAAAAGCTGATGCTTACCTCATTCACACCATCTATCTTTCTAATCAAATCCTCCATCTTTGCAGCGCAATTTGCACAGTCTAAATCTTCCATTTTAAATTTCTTCTTCATTGCTATCTTCTCCTTTTAACTCATCATTTACTCTTCAATATGCTCTCTTCCCTGGTCTATAATTGTCCGCACATGCTCATCTGCCAGAGAATAAATAACCGACTTTCCCTCTCGTCTGCCGGTTACCAGCTTTGCCTGCTTCAATATCCTAAGCTGATGTGATATCGCAGACTGATTCATATTCAATGCCTCTGCTAAATCGCATACGCACATCTGCGACTCAAACAATACATATAAAATACGGATTCGGGTAGAATCACCAAATACCTTAAAAAGCTCTGCCAAGTCATATAACTCATCTTCGTCAGGCATATGCGCATTCACCGCCTGCACCAAATCACTGTGATGACATACCTCATCGCAGCACTCTACATCATGCATTGCCATACTCTTCTCTCCTTTCTTATCTCGGAGTTCAAAATCGCCCTTAAACATATGAATAACTGTTCATATGTTTATATTACTCTCTAATGATATATATGTCAATACCATTTTCAAATAACAAAACAAACCCCGGCAAGTCTACATATCAGTGACTTACCGGGGTTAATTCATCTCACAATTTTACAACATCTTTAATAATCGAATATAGAACTCCACTGTTTTCACCAATGTCTCCACCGGAATCCTTTCATTATTTCCATGAATCATAGCACGTTCTTCCTTCGACAATCTCATTGGAGAGAATCGATATACCTTATCTGTTATCTTGCAATAATGTCTGGAATCACTACATGCCATCATCAAGTAAGGAGATACCAAAGCCTCAGGCCATGTCTGTCTGATTGCTTTTTTTAGAGTCTCCCATGCTTCGCAATCAATTTCCGAGCATTTGGATGGATTGGTACCATTAATAAAAGTATGCGTAATCCTATCATTATCTATCGTCTTGGTTAGATATTGTGTCGCACTGTCAATCGTATCCTCACCAAGCAAACGCATATTTATACCAAAGGATGCCTTTGCCGGTAGAACATTATATGCCTTGCTGCCTTCCATTCTGGTCACCGCTACTGTGGTTCGGAACATCGCATTCATCTCACCGCCAACCTTCTTACACACCAAATCAAGAATCGGCATGAAGCACCACAGATTTGCAAATACAATACGATACAAAAACGGTGTATTTCGTCCCAGTGTATCAAACATAAGTGCAACCGGCTTCGTCAACTGTTTTTTAAACGGATGCTTCTCAATGCGTCCTACTGCCATAGATAGCTGTCCAAGAATTGTATGTACAGGAGGCGTTGATGCATGTCCTCCGCTGCTTTCCATGGAAAAACTCATGTTTACACTGCCCTTTTCACTAATACCTATCAGGGCACACTCCCTGTCGACACCCGGAAATACATTTTCTACTATGGCACCCCCCTCATCTAACACAAAGGCTGGCTTGATTCCCTGAAGTTCCAGATAATCAACTATATCTTTACAGCTTGGACCATCTATTTCTTCTTCTCCCGAAAAAGAAAAATACAAATCGTTCTTAGGCTGATATCCTTCAACCAATAACTGCTCTGCTGCTTCCAACACTGCACACAAAGTACTCTTCGTATCCAGTGTTCCTCTTCCCCATATCACATTATTCTCTATAATTCCTTCAAATGCCGGTTTATCCCAACCATCCTCTTCCACAGGAACCACATCATAATGCGCCATGCAAACAGAAGGCGCCTCGTCCGACTCTCCCTTTAGTTTGAACAGAAGTCCTGTTTTACCTATCTTTTGAAAGCTGCATTTATCATGAATCAAAGGGAATCTTTCCTTCAATAGTCTCTCAAAGCGTTCAAACTCATCCCAGTCCACCAGATTTTCATCACGATTGGATACCGTTTTACATTGAATCATACTGACAAAATCTTCTACTATTTTCTCACGATTCACATGAACCTTAGTTTTCTGTATTGCAGGCTCCTGCTTTGGTACAAATCTTACCGCTCTGATGAGCAAAACTGCAACAAACACTCCTATTACACCTAAAATAATCCAGACAATCATTATAACATTCCCTTCTTATACATGATTCTTCCTGCTCCTAATGTAATCAACACTCCAACCGGTACAAGCACACCGACTGAGCTTGCCAGCGACGGCACCGCTAAAAAGAGCGCAATCATACATACCAATGGTGCGATAGAAAGTTTCCAGTTCTTGCTAATATAAACCATTCCCAAACCACCAAACAAGGCCGGTAAAATATTATCAAATGCAGGCGCCAGTATCGGCGAATCCAGTATCGGTGTCAGATAGGATAATGCACATACCCCTATCACTATAATCACCGTCGTTACAATCGTACTGGTTGCAATTGCAATCGTAGAAATAACCTCTCCCTCTTCACTGTCAATCTTTACCCCGGCATTCTCCATAGCATTTAGAGCCGCCGGTGCCTTAATGCTAGTCAGATTCCCTGTCACAAACGCTAAGAACGTTCCACCGGTTCCAAGCATAGGTGTATAAGTGATTACCTCGATACATCCTACTGTCCAGTAAATGGGTGCTACTCCCAATAATCCTTTTAATATCGCTGTTCCCTCCGGCCACGCATCATAATAAATACATACCAAAACCGGAACCATTAATACCACAATCAATGCTGTCCAAATCCATAACTTACCATACTGATAGGTTTTCTCCATATATGATTTCATTCTCTATAACCATCCCTTTTTTACATCTGCAAACTTTGGGCCGCAGGCACAAAGTTGCGTGTGAAAATACCATTTTCGCACTGGCCTCCTATACAATCAACGGCGTTATGATTACTGCGAATATCATAGCTCCAACCATACTAATAAACATGGCATAGGTTTCAAGCCATTGCCACTTTAGCTTCTTAATCAGCAGACCACAGACTGCCATAAGTCCCGCAGATACCAGCAGTACAAAAATCGGTATAAATCCCTTCAAACCACTTCTTACATCTGCAAACACCATACCAAGGAACGCAGAAATCATACCCAGAAACATGGAAGTCATGAAGATATCTCCCCACTTACTGTCCTTGCCTTTCATCTTCATCATACCGCTATTAATCTTCTTCATAAGTAACGGTGGTAAAATGATACTTGGCAAAATCCCTAGTGTCATTACCCATGCGATTGCTGAGTATGCAGTCGCATCCTTAATACTCTCTGACAAGGAAAGTCCCAATGCATTGGCTGTTGATGTTGCCGCCGGAAGCTCATAGGTAATTGCTCCAATCACACTCATGCGAATCCAAGGCAATGGGATACCTAAAAACTTCGACAAAGTAATAACACCTAACAAAATAGAAATTGCTGGAGCAATCGTAAAAATAGCCGTAGACTTAATTGTCTTCTTTAAGACAGTCTTGCTGATTCCCAACTCTGCTCCACGTCTATATGCTCTTACAAGGAAAAAGATAGACTGTGCCATTACAAAAATCACTACACCGATTGCAATCAGATACAGAAACGTATCATTTACATGAAACTGCATATTCTCTCCTCATCTTTCACACTATTCATTCCATTGCGGCTTATATGTTGTAATATCTAGGAAAGTTACCATAATCAACAAGGTTTTCCCCCTATTGGCAATCACCTGGAATCTCGCCCGATACCACGTATTATTTGCCCAAGCAATCTCAATATCTTCCATGGCATGATTCACCTTTACCTTACTAAACTCATTTAGCAGCATTTGTTTTGCTGTCATCAGCTTTTCCTCGATATAGGCATCATTTCCACCATCCACACCAAACAATCTGTCGAACTCCGCATTGGCTCTTAACAAATCAAATTTCTTATTATGATATTCAAATACTGCCATCGGTACATGAATCAAATCAAAGAAACGGCTGATCTTGGAACGGGTATTCCACAATTCATTCACCAAATAGAAATTCTCTTCTGTAGGAATCGGCGATGCTGAACGCTTGCTTCTTTCCACATATGCTTCATATTCTCTAACCGGCATAGGCTTTGCATAATAGAAGCCTTGCGCATAATCGCAGCCTATACACTTAAGGAAATCTATCTGCTCAATTGTTTCTACACCCTCTACTATGGCAGGAATCTTCATCCATTTACTCATTCTAATAATAGAGGTTAAAATCTTTTCCCCTCTTCCATTGAATTCCTTGCCCTGTAAAAACTTCATATCAACCTTAAGAAAATCAAGCTCCATATCCTTCAAAATATTCAAAGACGAATAACCGCTTCCAAAATCATCCATCATAATCTTAAAGCCCATAGAATGAAGCTTCTCCATTGTTTTTGTGATTAATTCATGATCCTCTACAAAGGCGCTCTCTGTCAATTCAAGATGCAGAAGCTCTGGCGGAACATTATATTTCTTCACCATATCTCCTAAAATCTGAATTAACTGCGGATTGTACAGATTAACTCTGGACACATTAACAGAAATGGGGTCAGGCTTTTTACCTTCATCCATCCATTTTCTTAAAAGCTTACATACGTGCTCCCACATATAATGGTCAAGCTTACCGATAATACCGTTTCTCTCATAAATCGGTATAAATTCATTTGGTGTCAGCATTCCTCTGGTTGGATGATGCCATCTAACCAAGGCTTCTGCACCACAAGGCATATCATTTACAAGATTTACCTTAGGCTGCAAATACACCGCAAACTGCTCTTCATCAAGAGCCTTATTTACTTCATTTATAATATACTGTTCATATCGCATCCCCTCTATCATGCTTTCATCATAGTATGCGATATTACTAATGAACTTTCCCTTGCATTCCTTGGCTGCCAAAAATGCTCTGTCATACATCTCCGAAACGTCCATACTATAATCATCAATAATGTAAACACCGCAGGAAACCTTGATATTGTAATCCTCATTTACTTTTTTCAAATTTACTTCCAACTGATTGGCAATACTCTCTACCCTTTCTTCATCATATGGCAGACAGCACGCAAAAACATCATTCTCCAAACGTCCATATACAAAATTCTCTGTCTTTTTTGCAACCTTACGCATTTCACCCGCAACGCTTTTAAGAACTCTGTCTCCCTCCTGAGTTCCATAAAAATTATTAATCATCTTAAATCGGTCAATATCAAAGCGCACAAAAGCAAACTTCTCGCCTTTTACCTGGAGAAGCATCTGTCTGACCTCCTGATAGAACTTCATCTTTGTATAGATTCCTGTTACCATATCATGGTCATGAATAATCATGCGGCTCTTCTCTATAACATTCTTTAATCGGAAAAGTAACAGAGTCGGATTATAAGGCTTAATTACGAAATCCCACACGCCAAGCTCAAGACAACGCTTTTCCTTTTCCTCTTCTTCATTAGATGTCGCCACAATAACCGGAATCTCTTGATATTCTTCATGCTTATTAAACTCTTCCAAAAACGCAATTCCATCCATAACCGGCATAATTAAATCCAGAACGATGGCCGCAATTTCCTCGTGTTTTTCTTTTAACAGCTTAAAGGCTTCCTTTCCGTTTGACGCACCAATTACCTCATATTCATTTACGATTACATTAATGAGCATGCTCTTAATGATTTCCTCATCATCAATGACCAGTACTGTATTTCTCTTATACATAATCTCATCCCTTGTTCATCATAATTTTCTCATAGATATAAATACCCTTATTTATATTTTCTGTTTTTTTGTCAATTATGTCAATATTTTCTGAGGATTTTTGTTTGAACCTTTACTTTTTTTCTAAAAAAAGAATGTGCAACAGGTACACATTCTTTCCCAAACTACTTTATACAATTCTCATTAATAAATCCAAATACCGTGTCAAAGTACAGCTCAGGATCCATACAATATGCTTCGCAGTGACCTGCTCCCTCAATCATCAGAATATCCTTTGTCGTCGGACACGCCTCATATACTTTTTCTACCATATAAGGCATTACAAAGCTATCAGCCGTACCATGTATAAACAACATCGGCACCTTTGCTTTTGCAACCTGGTTAATAGCAGATGCCTCTCCAAAGGTATATCCTGCTCTCAGCTTACAAACAGCACTTGCTGAATAAAGAAGCGGAAACTCCGGAAGTCCAAAAATATACTCCAACTCGTCAGAGAAAATGTCCCAGACCGTAGCGTAACCGCAATCTTCTACAATTCCCTTTACATTTGCAGGCAGCTCCTCACCGGATACCATCATAACAGTGGCACCGCCCATCGATACACCATACAGAATAATCTCCGCTTCTTGATCTAAGGAAATAATATAATCAATCCAGCCTAACATATCCTTACGGTCCAGCCAGCCCATTCCAAAATAATTGCCTTCACTCTGTCCATGGCCTCTTAAATCAGGCATAAATACATTATACCCCTCCAGTGCAAAGAAACACGCTGTATCAAGCATATTCTCCTTCTTACCGCCATATCCATGTATCACAAACGCCCACTTGTGTGTACTTTCTTCTGCCCAATAAACGCTGCCCTTTAGCCCAAGTCCATCTGTCGAAGTTATCTCTGCCTCCTCACGTGCTACAGTCTCCAACCATGCTTCGCACTGCGCTGTAATCCACTCTCTGTTGGCATCCATCACAGCTCCTGCCTCATCTGAGGTAATAGAATCCGGCTCCACATCCGGTGCATTCTCATACTTACGTTCAATCGCATACTCAAAGAGATAATTTCCTGCAAAAGCAATAACCGCCAATACAATCACCAGTATCGCACTTATCACACCAATCAATATTTTTCTCCTCTTTCTCTTCTTTGGTTCCACTTCTTCATCCTCCACTTATCTTTCGCTTCATGACAAATCCCAGTTTATCACATCATGATATGGATTCGTCTTTGCCAATCCTATGCGGGTTACTCTTCCCGCAAACATTCCAAAGCTCTTTTGTAATACATCAAAGGCTTTTGCCATCTCCTCACGTGTCAGCTTCTTAGCTACCGTCGTATGCGGTATCCACTGAAACGGTTGATAGCAGCTACGAATGGAAATGTTTTCGATTGGGCTTAAAGTCTCATTCACCATTGTCATTAATTCATGTAAATAGGAATTATAAACCGGTGAAATATAAAGCACATAGGGTAAGAATACCCCAACACTTGCCCACTGTAAAGTGCCCTGTTGCAGATTTGTTACTATTTTCGCAAGTGCCTCTACCACTTGCGCTTCATACGCTGTTTCAAATGCTGAAATCGTAATGTGTGCCGGCACTTGATTCTCCAGCATATAACCATTACCTGTTGCTCTTGCTATCTGCCTTATATATTGCCCTATTCTTTCATTTGTCTTCTCGTCAAAATAACAGGATACAAGATACATTCCTATTCCTCTTTCTTCTCATCATCAGTCTTAGCAGCGGCACTTTTTTCCTTTGACCAAGGCTCTGGTATTAAGCCTTTAATCAAACTGGCTGCATCTCTTCGCTTCACATAGATAAAGCCCAATATAGAGAATGAAAATGCTCCAATAAAATTCACTATCATATCATACATGGTATCAATCAATCCAATGTCCAAATATCCATTCACCTGTAATGGCTTTCCATCAATGGTTACTTCACTGATATTTAAGATATCTACACAATGATTACTTTTTGTAGGGTCAAGAAAGGTCGAATGAATTGAGGTAATTACGGTATCCTTCTGCATATCCAGCATGCAAATGGAATCTACCGCAAACTCAAGAAACTCCCATAACACACCTATTGTCATAGAGAAGCAAAAAGCTGTAATCGCCATAAATAATGGTGACAGTTCAAACCTGATTCTACTCTCACGATTCATAATATCTACCAAAGAAAAGCCTATTGCTGCACACAGGAAACCATTCAGCGTATGCAGTATGGTATCCCAGTATGGAAACTTAATATAAAAGGCACTAATCTCACCCAGTATCTCCGCAGCAAAGATGAAACAGAGAATAATAACCTCCAAAAGCGAAGGAAACTCCACCTTAAAGGTAGCCTGCACAACACTCGGTAAAATCATTAAGATTAAAGTCAAAATGCACAGGAATACATTTTCAAAATTTCCATTAAAAATTTGAAGAATCATAATTCCCAAAACAAGCAGACGCATCCCCGTATATACCAAAAATGTGCTTCTGTTCTCCTTTAACTCACGCAGAACCATGCTACGAAATTTCTTTAGCTTCTCATGTAAACTCATATCTTCTTATCTCACAATTCCTGATTCCAAATCTTGCAAACTCATCATTGGTCATATCCTGAAAGTACGAATGTACCACTCTTGATATACCATTGTGTGCCACCAATAGATAGGTCTTATCAGCGGACTGTTCCTTTAGTTCATCTAACAAATTATAGATTCTCTGCGCCAGATGAAGCATGGTCTCACCACCCTCATAATGATTGATGAAGCATGACTTCATTTGCTGGAACTCCTCACCATTTCTTGCAGTCGCCTCGTATTTACCAAAGTTCTGCTCCTTTAAGCGTGGCTCAATCCGCATAGGAATCCCTGTCACCTCAGAAATATGGCGTGCAGTCTCTGCCGCCCGCACTAGCGGTGATGTCAATATCTCATCTATCTGCAAGCCTTGCTCGAGTATTTCTCTTCCTAAAGCCAGCGCCTGCTCATGTCCAAGCTGGGTCAACTCAATATCGGAAGCACCACATATTTTATTCTCCACATTCCATATCGTTTGACCATGTCTAGTATAATATAAATGCGCCATATTTCTCTCCTATTTTATATTTATCCTTATATTACTGAATATCCAATTCATATCGTGCACCATTATCCATCAATACACCATCTGTCAATTTAATCTTAAGAATGCAGGTCTTGGGGTCATCTTCATTAAAATATCCTGAACGATACCAAGACGAAAATGCCTCATGCATTCTTGTTGCCAACTCCAAATTCTCAGCCGCACGGATATAGCCAAGATTCTGTGCAACTCCGTGACCGGTGAACCATTCTCCACACACTGCCACCTCCGGGCACTGTGCAATCTGCTTCATTTTATTAGACATCAAATATGTAATGATGTAAAAAGCACCTTCTTCGTAATGTGCACAAACATTTCTTACATACTGTCGTCTTCCATCAGTCGTCGCAAGCGCAATCACCGGATGATTTAGGAATCTCTCCCGCATCATTCTCTCCTGCCCGTTTTGCTTTTCTTCTTCAGTATCTGTAGCCGACACTCTTTCTATTCCATCAACTGCTAAAATATCCTCTACCATGTCATTATCTGTATCTGCTAAATATTCCTCTATGCATGGCATCCAGATATCTCCTGAATTTCCGGGAATTGTAACTGTAATCATGCCATTACGCGCTGTTACCTTTTCTCCGGATAACGCACCGACATACTCTGCCCAATTTCCAACGGGAACTGTAAGTTCATAATCACTATCATCATTATTTACAGTGACCACCACACCCTTGTCCTCCCAATTACGGGCAAAAGCATACTGTCTGTTTGTCAAAAGAAGTTCTCGATAGTCTCCATACGACAATGCTTTTAGCTTACGGCGTACTCTTCCTAATTTAGAAATCAATGTCATATGTGGATTTTCAATTACGGAGTTATCATACTCCTCCAAGCGAAGATACGGTCTTAAAGAATTGTCAGAGCCTCTCTCCTTCTTTCCTTCTATTCCAAACTCAGACCCATAATAGATAGAAGGAATACCCGGTAATGTATAAAGCAAAATATGCACCGGCGTATAATGTGCCTTCTTATTCAGCTTTGTATAAATGCGCTCTACATCATGATTATCCACAAAGTTGTACAGCTTCAAGCCATCCGGTCTGTTACCGCCCATTTCATATAAACGCTTCACTCTATGTGCTATTTCAAAATAATTATGGTCATTATGGCCCGAATACAATGCCTTATGCAGATGATAATTGGTAACAGAATGCAAAACATCCTCGTTTGCCCATCTGATATAATCTCCATGAATCACCTCGCCCATAAGCCAGAAATCAGGTTTAATCTCATTTGCTACGCGTCGCAGCGTCTTCATATATTCAAAGTCAAGCACATCTGCCGCATCCAGTCTGATACCGTCTATATCAAACTCCTTTACCCAGAAGCGGACTACATCACAGATATAATCTCTAACCTCAGGATTATGCTGATTGAGCTTCACCAAAAGATTATAGCCTCCCCAATTTTCATAGGAAAAGCCATCGTTATACTCTGTATTTCCCCAGAAGTTCACATTACAATACCAATCCTTGTAACGTGAATTCTCCCGATGCTCCTTTAAATCTTTGAAGGCAAAGAAATCTCTTCCGGTGTGATTAAATACGCCATCCAGTATGACACGAATTCCCTTAGCATGGCAGGTTTGCACAAAATCCTTTAAATCGTCATTATCCCCTAAACGACTATCTAACTTCTTATAATCTGTGGTCTCATAACCATGTCCTACTGACTCAAAAAGCGGTCCGATATATAGGGCATTGCACCCTATCTCTCTAATATGGTCAATCCAAACCTTCATATCCCGTAATCTGTGCACCGGCTCCTCATAAAGATTCTCCTTGGGTGCACCACTTAATCCTAACGGATAAATGTGATAAAATATCGCTTCATCATACCAAGCCATTCTATTTCCTCCTACACAAACTCTATATATACTATTTTACTCGTAAGTCCTTATCATATCCAGTAATTTTTGTATTTGAAATCTGTCATAATCATTTGCAGGTTCCACTCGTACCTCCCCGTCATGGGTACTAAGCAGTAATTCAGCCCTTTTGAGATAATTTGCCATCGGCTCTGCCCACTCAAAATATGCTTCCTCATCTAACGTGCTTAACTGATACTCAAAGGAATAACCGTCCTCCATAAAAGTTGCAAGCTTTGGGCCTGCCTGCTCACCAAAGTAATAAACATAATACCAAAGCTCCCCAAAACCACCTCGCATATCCAGGTGAAGCTCCAGCAAATAATCCTTTTCCTCTTCTTGTATCAGATATACACTTCCCCATCCGGCACGTGCAGTATGTAACTCAATACTATAAGGGGCATTGGCATCGCCACTCTTTACAAGTATCATGCCGCTCTCACCATCACCTACATTGCCTGTATAAACTTCAATAATATCACGTATATCTGTTGATGAATTATCAACATCATGATTCAAATTTGCTTCATAGGTATTCTGTAATGTATAAAATTCCTCCACACCAAAGCTCTCATAGAAGGAATGGTCGTGTGATACATGGGTTAACAAGGTTATCGGTGACACTTCAGGTACTTGCAGTTCCTCATCTGCACGTCCCCAAACGCTATCAAAATATTCTCGAGGTTGATAAGTATTCTCTCCACAACTGATAAATACCTCTCTGTCCCCGTAGTAATAGTTCATTACATCACAACACACTAATAAGGTTGCATCCTCAAACCATTTCTCTATGCTTTCACGAAATGCCGGTACTACATCCTTGCGTACATTAGCAGTCTCTCCCCGCTCTGTTGCTCGGTCTACCGCCTCTTGTAATGTTGCAAAATTGATTTGCATGCCATCTATCACATTTTGGCTGTTATTCTCATAGTTAAATACCTGATACTGATACCCTGCATCCCCCTGCTGCTCATAAATATCACATTCCATCAGATAATCCTTGCCATCTTTTTGTAACATCAGAAGCTGTCCATTCTCAAAATGGGTATGGGAAAACTTTCTCTCATATAGAACCGTGTCTGCATTTGCACCATCTGTTAGCCTTACCAGAATCTGTCTTACCTCATTCTCAACCAAATACTCTGCCTGTGCGGTATCATCTCCCTCATTTCCCAATAAGTAGAGCTGTAGCTTCTCGGGTGCGATGTCTCCTGTTAATTCAAGAGAGTGCTCTTGTAAGGGAATTTCTATGTAGGCGTTAACATCGGTATTGTCTTCTATAGCAGTAGCTTCCTCTCTTGCGGTTGTTTCAACTGCCTCACTCTCTTGTATTGTTCTTTGCTCTGTTATTACTTCTGTCTCAGCCACTGTTGACTCTATTGTTGTGTCTGTCTGCAGATTTGTAGCTGAACAGCCTGACATTACGCACATAGCTAAAGATATGCTTAATATTTTCATAGTTTTATTACTCATACTTACTCCCACCTTCCGACTGCTATTCTACGTATCGTTACACCAATTGCCATTCCAATTACAGAAATCATCAAATACCACACTGCATGAATCATGGCTAACTCATTATAGTAAATATATACTGTAGGAATAAATGCAATTGCTATTATGATAGGATACAAATACTTTATCTTCTCCTTCGACAATGCCCCAATCGTTATAGCAAGCATAAACGTGACTACAATAATCAGCACGATAACTCCCATAATGTCTGTCGGTCCGCCGAACATTGGAAAGATATAAAACATAAATAATTGAAGTATTAAAACAATAATTTCTTTTACATATTTTCTCATATGTCACTCTCCCATATATGCTCTGTTTACATAATATTATTATACATGATTTCCATATCCTTTCCTAGTACAAACAGATTATGTATTCTGTTATCACTACTTTCCTCATAAAATTTGGGTTTGTCGAGTTCTCTCGGCCCTCGCTCTAGCAGACAAATTGGGAAGCAACTGCAAATGTATTTTTGACTCTGTTTTATAATTTACTTGGTCTCAGATAGGTAAAATAGGCTTTGAGACCAAGTTTCTTAATTTTACTTGGTCTTAGACAGGTAAAATAGACTCTGAGACCAAGTTTCTTAATTTCACTTGGTCTCAGACAGGTAAAATAGATTCTGAGACCAAGTTTTGCAAGCAACACTTGTCTATACGCATAGTAAGACAAGGATGTCGAGTGTGCACCAGTCTCACGAATAAAGAATGCTTAGATAAAAACATTTAACAAATCTTTACCCGTAGCGTCTACTTTTGTGTTAAACCATAGACCGTTTTGCGAAGAGGGGCAGAGTGCCGTCCGTCAGCTCGACAAATCTAAATTTAATTAATTCTAGGTATAAGACAATATATAAACGAAACTTCCAAAAAATAAAAACACCGCAAAATTCTCCTGACGGTGTCTTCATATTGCAACAAGCAACTCTATAATTCCTTATCAATAAACTCTATATATGGTCTCTTTAACACCTTGTCCTGATTGTTCAGATACCACTCGTAGGCTTCTTGCAAGCCTGTCTCCAAGGGTTTAGTCTGTGGCATGAGTGCATATTGCTCTCGTACATCTAATACATATTCATAATTATAAAAACTAAAATACTTACGTTGTTCTACATCTTTCCAGACATTTACACATTCCGCCTCTTTACCTGCAATTCTGTAACACAAGGTTACCCAATCCTTTACCGAAATACTCTCTTTATTACCCACATTGAAAATATGTCGGCATGGCTTCTTCTCTAAAATCACATCCATAAATCGGCATAAATCCTTTACATGGAAGAACTGTAGCTTCATTTCGCCATCCTTTGGCAAATAAAACTTTCGCCCCTGCATGGCACAATCGAATACAAAGGCTTCTCTATACACATTATTTAGGGAACCATACAAATATGGCGGTCTGAGAATATAGGCATTAGGAACACGCTTCGTCAACACCTCTTCTGCTTCGATTTTGTCTGTTCCATATTTGCCCCAAAACCTATTCACACCCAACTTAGTCTCTTCTGTGAATGGCTGCGTACAATGCTCAGGATACACCGCACTGGAGCTAATCAGAATATAATCCTCAAAGCTATCCAACGCATCAAGCAGACTATTTACATCCTTAGCATTATAGGCCGTCACATCAAAGACCACATCAAAATGATAACCTTTTAGCTTATTACCAAGCTGATGTCTGTCTGCCTCAATCAGTGTCACACCCTCGCACTGTTGTCTGCTATTTCTATTTAATACATAGACTTCATGGCCTGCCTTCACATAATACTCTGCCACATAACGGCTTACAAATACCGTTCCGCCTGTCACTAATACTCTCTTCATGTTGATAGCTCCTTATCATTTGATGTATTTTAGTATATCCAACGGCTTATCCAGCTGTGAGAAATCCCTCTTACGCCCTGTCGGCTGTGTTGTTCCTTCCTGTAAATACCAGCAGGCCTGTACTGCATTCATCCCTATTCTGCTAGCTGCCTCCAGTTCATGACTGCCTCCGTCTCCCACATACAAACATTCCTCCGGCTTCACATTCAAAGCATTCATACATCTTATAAAAATCTCTTCATCCGGCTTCTGCACACCCTGCTCGTAAGATAAATACAGTGCATCAAAATATGGAAACAATACGCTTCTTCGAATCACAACTGCTTCTTCTGAAAAGCAGTTGCTAATCAGTCCTATTACTATTCCTTCTTCTCTAAGTCGTTCCAACATCGGAATAATCTCAGGATGCAAATGTTGAAAGCATTCTTCCTTTGCCGCAACACGTTTATCTACTATCTTCTGCAATTTTTCCTCAGAGTAACAACGATTCTGTCTAAGAATCATTTCCAGTACTTCCTCTAATGTCACCTTTCCTATGGAACGGTCATCCTCCGTCGGACGCCAAATTGCCTGAAACTTCTCCTCATCAATTCCTGCATCCTTGGCCATCTGCGCCCCAAAATACAGAGGACTTTGATAGTGGGTGATTAATGTTTCAAACATATCAAAAATAACTGCTCGTATCATGTTTATTCTCCAGTCTATTTATCTATCATTATTTCCTTTGCCGTTCCTGTTTCCGCAAAAGCATCCCATAGCTTTACCTTACTAACACTCCATCAAAGAATTTCTCCTGAAAATCTATCTGACACAATATCTCCTCATCCGAAAAATCCTTACCTTCCGGCACTACAATCCACTTATCTTCATTATCATTATGTCTGTGATAAACAGCTATCACTTTTCCTTCAAAGGTTTGTAACGGCTCATCCACTCCTAATATGTATACATCCTGCTCTGCGCCATCTCCTGCAAAGACATTATTTACATATCCGTAATTGATAGGATAATATAAGTCCTTATGTCTTGGGTGAAAGCTACCAAGTGGACGGTCTATGGTACACTCCACAGTCGTACCAATCACATCTGAATAGTCAAGCACTGTCGGCTCTTTCTGAACCGTAGCCTCAATATAATAATGGCTTTTCTCCCTGTTATCATCCGCTTCCATAATACATTCCGTAATATGGCGCACATGGGTAAATGTATAATCATAAAACAACTTCTTCAATGCTTCCTTGTCTGCAAAGAAATGTGGCACATCTACCTCTGCTCCTTCCGTTCTTAACACCGTGTTCTCATCTATCCGCGGAAACCTTTCCTCCAAAAAAACATGATGTTTCTTAGAACAAATCGTCAAAAAAACTTTTCCACCAGGCTTTAATACTCTGGTAATTTCATCCACCACATTCTGTACCCCCTTGGTATCCTGATGTGAAATTACATGGTAAGAAAACACTCTGTCAAAGGCATCATTTGCAAAAGGAAGCTGCATCATATCTGCTCTTTTACATAAAAAATCTACCTGATTCTTCTTTCTTAATGTCTTAGCGCTTTCCACTGCCTCCTTAGACAAGTCAACCGCTGTCACCTTGAAGCCCTTCTGTGCAAAGTATAAGGCATGTCTTCCTAATCCACAGCCCAAATCTAGTATAGAACGTGCTCCCTCCTCAGCCCATTTCTTTGCCAAATAAATACTATCCTCCGACGGTCTAAACCATATATCATCATTTACTTCGTTCCAATTCCATTCCTTTGACTGTGCCATGTTTTTTCTCCCTTCTACAGTTCTACTCAATTATCTTCCCTAGCTCGTCCTTTCCATTCTCATAAGACACCTGCACTTCATGAAATAGGCTGTTATAAAAATCCACTGCTGCCTGCTGTCTTTCCTTTGCCATTTGAGTTCCCTTCTTTGTATAGAACTTGGAATACAAATGCTCCAGCTTATACTTATACTCTTGGAAAAAGGAAGGACTCTCATCTCCTTCTCCGTCAGAAACCGTTCCATCAGCACGAACTGAATACAAGGGCTCGGCAACCGCGCCCTTATAGACTAAGGTTCTGGCAATTCCCATTGCGCCTACCACGTCTAACTTATCTGCATCAAATAATATCTTTGCCTCCATACTTTGTGGCTGATTGCTCTGTCTAAATCTATGCGCCTGAATGCAATGCTTTACCTTGGATATATAATCTGCTGCCAATCCATTCCCTTCTAAAAACTTCTCAGCTTTCTCACCACCAACTATTGCATGACAAAGCTTTGGATTCTCAAACTGCTCCTTGCGTCCAACATCGTGTAACAAACACGCACAAATGAGCACATCATAATCCACATCATTTTCTGTCTTCGCTATTGCTAACGCATTGTATAAAACACGATATACATGCTCCTTATCATGGGCGCTGTCCTCCATGCAGGAAAGCATGTAATTTTCTAATAGTGAATATGTATTCTTATCCATTTCTATATTTCCTTCTATCTATTTTCACAAAAATCATCCATGTTATATAAGCCATTGTCTTGCTTTATTGTCCACTTCGCAACCTCTATCGCTCCATCTGCAAAAGTTTCTCTTGAAGATACCTGATGCTTGAAGGTAACTACCTCATCCTTACAATTGGCAAAGATGACCTCATGCTCACCAAAGATATTTCCACCTCGAACACTGCAAATCTTCACATTATCCACGTCTAATCTCTCATTTGCTTTAATCAAGGCTTCCTGTATCATAACTGCTGTTCCACTAGGCGCATCCAGCTTTTGATTATGGTGATACTCTACTATCTGTATATTTGTATCATCACTAATTCTTTTTACCGCAAATTTCAGTGTCTCTATAAAATCATGCAATGCAATACTAAAATTACCGGTCATAAAAACAGGTATCTTTTGAGTCAACTGCTTTATCATTTCTATATCTTCCTCTTGAAAGGCTGTCGTAGCAATTACCAATGGCTTTCCTATTTGCTCATATTTCTGATAGCTATTACTCATAAATGTCTTAGCATTTGTACAATCAATAAATACATCACAATCTTTTGCATCCGATATATCATCTATAATTCTTAAATCACAGGTGTCTCCTATCACCTCCGATATATCTTTTCCCACAAATTGATTTCCTTGTCTCGCCACTGCATAGCCTAGTTCAACATCTCTTCTACGCAATATATTTCTAGTAATCGCACTTCCTAATTTTCCAGTACATCCAACAACTGCTATTTTAATCATTTCTATTTCTCCTAAACTCATCCATATATTTCTTGCAGGCATATACTTCCATGAGCTTTTCATCTTCCCAAGTCCACTGCTTTTCAACCTCTATCTTATGTACTATCTCCTCCGGCGATGGTTCGGCAGGAATTATCTTGTTTTCCATGGTAACTCCCCCTTATCATCACATATCCAACCACTGTATAAATGCTGTCTTATCTGCACTGTTATACCCTGCGTTCTTATAGAAATCCAGAGTTTTTGCTTCCTTTGAACCGGTTAACAGCATCATCTTATAGCAATTCTGTTCCTTTGCTATCTCCTTTGCATAATCAAGACAGGCTGTCGCATAGCCTCTGCCGCGATATGTCTCATGTGTTACTACATTCTCCACAAATGCATATGGCCTAACATTCCTTGTCAGATTCGGTATGATGACACAGACGCAGGATGCTACAAATTTTCCATCCACTTCACATACAATAAGATGATGATTCCTGTCCTCTATGATTCTCTCCCAAGTCTGTGCTAAATGCTCTGACATCTGTGGTATCTCTGTTTCGTGCAGAAATAAATATAACTCGAGTATCTTCTGCAAATCCTCTTTTTGTGCTTCTCTTGTCATGTCAGCCTACACTTTCTCAAACACATTAATCTCTTCTATGCTAACGCAATTCTCACCTTCAAAGCTAAAGCATACAATCCAAGGCATCAGCCCTCTGATTCTTTCAAACTGTGTAAAATCAAAGCTTGGCTGATAGAAATTAATAATCGTACTAAGCGCAGTTCCATGAGAGCCAACCACAATATTCTTATCCTTATGCTCCTGTACAACCTCCTTCAGAGCTACTATGTTCCTCGTCTGCACTTCGTTTAGCGTCTCGCCATCCTGAAGCTTATAGTCAAAGTCCTCCCACTGCTTCTTGGAAAATCCATAAAAATCTTCAATCCAGCAGCTGTCAATCCTACGCTCTCTAAAGTCATCTATTGTTGTAATCTCAAATCCATAGGTATCTGCAAAATCCTTAACCGTATCTACTGAACGCTTAAAGGGACTGGATAACACTACGTCAATTGCCTTGTCCTTCAAAAATTCTGTCACCAGCTTCCTGTCCTGCAAGCCCTTTGGTGTTAATTCCCTTGTCATATCATCGTGATTCTCATAGTTTGGCTGTGCATGACGCACAAAATATACTTTTGTCATTTACTTCTTACTCTCCTTCGAATTATCCTCATGTGTCACTATGTGCTCAATACCGTCCCCCATATTCAGAAGCTTCTCTCTAAAAAATGTCGGAAATGCCTTATAATTACCAAGCTCCTCTATCGGAATCCAATGCATCTCTTCCTTCACTCCATATGTATAGCTATTGCTGTTAAGTTCTTTTGTGCCTCTTGGCTTCATCAGGAAATAAAAGGCTACCTCATGGCACTTCAAGCCCTCCAGCATTCCATCTGATTCAAAGAAATTCTCATGAATGAATGCCAGCCTGTCCACCTCATAGTGCACGCCTGTCTCTTCAAACACCTCTCGCTTTACCGCATCCTCTGCGGTCTCGCCCATATGAATACCGCCGCCAACAGAATAGTAATAGCTTTCCTTTTCATTTCCTACAAATAACACGCAGCCATCTTCAATAATAATGGCGGCTGCTCTGTATCGAAACCATTTATCCTCTCTCGTAAAACAACAATCGTATTCCATATCCAAAACCTTACCTTTCCCCGCTAAGAAATACTGCGCAGACCATTCTTTTGTTTACATAATCTTCTAATTTCATTCTATAGCTTCTACTACATTCCGTCAATTCCAACCACATACTCCTATTATTCAAAATAAGGCAGTTGAACCTCCAATCACATGTTCAACTGCCTTCTTAATTTATAATATATTCAAGATTAGCGAGCATTCCTCGCCTTGACACACACGAGGCACATCAATATATGCTGATAGCGCTATTAAATACATTGCATAGCTTGTTGGATTATACCGTACTGCTCCACTCATAAACGCTAATTGCTCTTCAGCCAACTCCCCATATTTCTTCTCTCCGGTAAGAAAATATAACTGTACCAGATTATATGCCATGAAAGAATTTCCACTAGGAATTGCACCATCGTAGGTTTCCTTAGGACGTAATATAAGCTGTTCGTTTACCTCTCCATACAAGAAAAACCCACTCTGCTTTTTATCATAAAAATCCGAAACAGCCTTATCACAGAATAACTGTGCCTTTTCTAAATATAGGCTATTCATAGTAATTCCATAAAGGGTGAGTAATGCAAAAATCTGATTTGCATAATCATCCAAAAATCCTTTTCCGCCTCTTATATGCTCTCGATAGCTAACGTATAATGTGTCATCCTCACATAATTCCTTAAGAACAAACTCCTCTGCCCGAACTGCCGTATCCAGATATATTCTATCCTCCGTTATTCGATACAAATGGCACATCGCTGCAATCATAAGAGAGTTCCATGACGTTAAAATCTTATCATCTAAATGCAATGCATACCGACGCTTTCGATACTGATACAAAATCTCCTGCTGTTCACCAAAGTCCTTACTCAAATCATTATTTTTCAAAAGATTCGGAATGTTTTTCCCTTCAAAATTACCTTTTGGTGTAATATCATAATACTCGTTGAACGCTTCCCCCTGCTGCTTACCAAGAAGCTTCATAATCTCATCTGTCTCAAACAGATAATATTTACCTTCCACGCCTTCGCTATCCGCATCCTGCGCACTATAAAAGCCACCTTCAGGAGATGTCATCTCTCGCAGAATATATCCGGCAGTTTTTTGGGCCACATCACGGTATATACTTTTCCCTGTTAAATGAAATGCCTTACAGTAAGTTATGATGAGCAATGCATTATCATATAACATCTTCTCAAAATGCGGTACCAGAAACCTCTCATCTGTTGAATATCGACTGAAGCCTCCACCGATATGGTCAAATATTCCACCTCGATACATCTGATACAAGGTTTTTTCCACCATTTTCAATGCTTCTGCATCGCCTTTTTTCTCATATTGCTGTAACAAAAACAGTAAATTATGTGGCGTCGGAAACTTAGGCGCTCTTCCAAATCCACCATTCTTTTCATCAAACAAATATTTATATTGCGCCAATGCCTGCTTTATATGCTGTGGATTTATTGTTCCTGCTGTCGTTTCCTGTACCTTTAAATGTGATACAAGCTCATCTGCTGATTGTAACAACTCTGTCCTATCTGTTTCCCATTTTTCATGAACCGCCTGAAGCAAATCAATGAAACCGACCTGTCCATATCTTGCCTTTTTCGGGAAATACGTTCCTGCAAAAAATGGTTTTTGGTCCGGTGTCAAAAAAATGGTGGTCGGCCAACCACCACTTCCTGTAAACGCCTGACATACTGACATATATATACTGTCAATATCCGGACGTTCCTCTTTATCTACCTTTATGGAGATAAAATAACGGTTCAGTATATCCGCAACCTCCATATCTTCAAAGCTTTCATGAGCCATAACATGACACCAGTGACAGGTACTATAGCCAATGCTTAAAAAGACCGGCTTATCTTCCTCCTTTGCACGAATAAAAGCCTCATCACACCACGGATACCACTCCACGGGATTACCCGCATGCTGCAATAAATACGGACTTGTTTGATTTCTTAAATGATTTTGCATACTTCCTCACCTTCTGCCGCCTATACGGCTAATTCTTTTCCTATCTGTGATTTAGTATGCGACATTTAACAGAAAATCATTTATAAATATTTCTCCAACTTTGACTTAAGCTCTTCCTCAATACCGATAAGCTTATTACAAAGCTCCTTTGATGTGCTATCTGCAGAATCATACTCATTCATATACTTATGAAGAGACTTAATACCCATGTCACAGCCGTCTGTAATCAGGTCAGCTACAGTAGCATCACTGTTATCCATGCTCATCTTCATGGTAGTCTTCATCCATGACATACCCTTCGCCATAGCAGCAGGCTCCTTCTCATTGGCTCCATGCTTGTTAAGCTGTGCATGAATCTCATTACCGAGCTTCTCATGATGCTTCTTACTCTCCTGCAATAGCT
This sequence comes from Lachnospiraceae bacterium, assembly GCA_045579665.1. Lineage (GTDB taxonomy): Bacteria > Bacillota > Clostridia > Lachnospirales > Lachnospiraceae > COE1. Next base: position 12,633 of record JAZNMO010000199.1, on the reverse strand, counting down.
GCTTCATCGCTGAATCGCTTACCTTCTCTACTACATCATCAATCGATGAAACTGCCATCTTCGAGCCTGCATCGCATTCCTTTAGTAAACATATTGTGTCCTTATTCTCTATCAAAATAACCATACCCTTTCTCTTTATTATTTCAATAGATAGCATTCCCTTAACAACAATAATTATACTACTGATATTGTTCAAACCCCTTGCGAACCTGTTCCTGCATCTTATTTACAACATTCTCAGGTTCTAATATCTTTACACCCTCTCCAAGACCGAATATCCATCCAAAGAACTGATTACTCACCGCTACCTTTACCCGTATGGTAAAATGACCTTCATCTGCCGGTGCAATAATAATATCCTTGCCAAATCGGTCAAGCACAACGCCAATCAGCTTATTTTCAAATAAAAGCTTAACTGTTTCCTCTTCCCCATCAAACATACCAAAGCGTCTCTGGGTATAGCCAACCATGTCTGCCTCATCAAACTTCTCTTTGCCCTCTCTTGGCTCATCTATGCAGGAACTCTTAAGCATCTTATCCACTCTGTAATGCTTAATCTTATCCTCTTCCTCATCGTGACCTATCATGTAATAATTCTCATCATCCCAACACAATGCCCACGGACTTACGATATATAATTTTCCATCCTTTTTAGGCTCCAATTCCTTCCGCATATTCCATTGGCAATACTGAAACTTTAACTTCTTATTGGATGCAATTGCCGCATGAATCTCATCCACATTATAGTAAATGCTCTCATTCATGGTCTTGATTCTGCCCGAAACATATACCTGTCTTTGCAGCTGCTTCGCTTCATAATTGCTCGCAAAGCTCTCAAGCTTCTTAATCAGCTCATGAGACTTCTTCTCCGTAATGAACTTCGATGACTGAATCGCATCTACCAAGAGTTTTAGCTCTGCAATCTCAAACTGCCTTGATACCACATGATACAAATGATTTTTTCCTTGTGCCTCTTTGGTAATATCAATTCCAAGCTCTCTGATTGCCTCTATATCATCATATATGCTCTTTCTTTCCGCAGTAATATCATAGGCTTCTAATGCCCTTAATATCTCCCGCATAGTGATACCATGTTGTTCATCTGTCTTTTCCAATAATATTTTAATTAAGTAAATCAGCTTTAACTTTTGATTCGTTCCCTTTGGCATACCCTTCTCCTACAATAATGCTTCCTTAGTGTTTACGCTTCTGAATAAAATATTTTGTAAATATTACAATCATTACTACAGAAAGGATGATTGCTATCACCACTACTCTGATTATCTCTGCCGAATATTCCGCTGCAGCAGTATGACCGCCCTCCTGATAAATTGTAATATACTTAATGCTATCCGTCTCTCCTGTATACAAATTATCCTCTGTAGTCATGGAAATCTCTGTGAGTGTCTTGCTATTGCTATCAAAGCTAAAAAATTCCACTTCTCCTTCTGCATTAAGATAATCCTGCGCTAAAGGAATATGTAATGTATAATCTGACTCCGGCTTCACCCATGTATTCATGCTATAGACTACAAGGCTGTCCTCTTCTGATGCATTCAGCTGTGTCAATATTTCCTTATAATATCCATCATCCAACTCTAGCTCATCCACAATAAGCATTGGCGACTTCGCTCTGCTTCCCTTGGCTGCTTCAGCATACTCTGCCGTTACAAAGATTCCCGTCTGTGGATGTACCACGGACAACAAACCACTGGTAGAATTCTTTCCCCAACCGGCATTACCAAGGGTAGATAAATCACAGCCCTCACCACATATCGTAGCACCTGTTCGCTCCACCTGTTCATAGACTCCTACCGAACGCATGGCAATAATTCTTGAAAGATTCGGCAATGCTGATTTCACATCCTTAGGCTGATTCGTCCAGTTCATATAATATACATTATCTGCCAAATCCTCTGCCGCCGCCTCATATATCTCTTCTTCCATTGTCTCTATGTAAGAATGAAAATATGCAGGGTCGTATGACTTTCCTGTATGCTCTATCGCTCCACCAAGTGTTGCAATCTTCGAGCAATCCTTCATGTAATCACAATACTGCTTCATCAAGCTCTCATTCTGATAAATGACATTGAAAAGCGGATACTTTGCATAAGTCTTTATCGAAAACTCTCTGTTTGCCGTTCCATCTGCACCCGGTCGTACATTGCGGCTATACATGACTTCTATATCATAATTAGCTGTTGACTCTGCATTACTTGGAAAATAGCAGCCAAAGCTAAGGTCATAATCCCACGGCATAATCAGACACTTACCATTCTCATCCACATACAGACCATAATTCTGCTTATTTACAAACATATCGTCCATCTGACATAACCAGCTATGCGTAGCAAAATATCTCACCGCCAAATCCACATCCATAATCTGATTCAATAGTTCCAGATATGCTTGGCTGTTCACATCAATCTCATTTCCATCAAAATCCGTACCATTACTTAGGCAATTGAGCTTTCTTACCCACTCCATTACTGTCGGAAGCATATCTTCTACATCAGCATAGGTCTCCTCATCAAACTCCCATAACGGTGCATCATCCTCTAACAGTTCCTCATAAATAAGGTTCGTTCCTGCAGGCTTACACAAATAACTGCTTAAATCATCATCCTTAACCTGATAATACTGCTCCAATATAGACTCATCAAACGCTTCAATCATGGCATATACGCCATAATATTCACCATTAATATAAAGCTTTGCCAAGCCATACTGAGGTGTAGGCAGTCCCATCTCGTCCATCAATTTCAGCGAAAAGAATTCTTTCATCATGGATTTGTCAAAGAAAAAGTTATTGAAGCTGATTTTATTCGCTCCAAAGAAATTCTGTGTCTGACCATAATCTGCCTTCTTCACATACTTTCCGAAATTAATAGTAAAAGAAAATCTGTCACTTCCCGGATTGTCTGTATAAGAATGCTCCAGTGTATAATTTCCCTTCGTCTTCAAGCCACAGTATCCTAATGTTACATCACCAATTGTCACACCGGTAGTCATTACTGATGGGGCCTCTTTTGCATTCTGCAAGAGATAGTTTAAATTATTCTCGTCTATCTCTATAGAAACTGTCTGTATCGAATCCTCCAGAAAATACTTATTATATTCCCCCAGCCTTGCATCCGCCTGTGTGGCAGGATTTACTACATAGTCCGCAGGAGGTGTATTATTCAACATCTCCTCTGTAATCTTCTCTGAGCTTGTACCATGAGAAGTACCTCTGTTACCGCCTCCAAAGCCACCGCCCCGCCTGTCGGCAGCATCAACTGACATAGTTCCGAACAATATAGTCGCTAATACTATCACAATACCACATGTAATAAACCTTTTTGTTTTTGCTATCTGCACAAGACCCTCTCCCTTTTCATCTATTCTAACATACTCTCTATATACCTGCATTTAGGGAAAGAACTACATCCCCAAAAGTGATTGCCTGAATTATCTTCTTTTGAAACAAAGCCATTTTGTTCCTCCTCAAGTTCACATAAAATCATCTTAAAAAATTATAACACAAAATACTTTTATTCGTCACTTGCTTATCCTAAATCAGCTTTATTTACAAATATATTTGTGAACTTGTTATCAATATCAAAGAAAAAGAGATAAAGCATCTCTACTTTACCTCTTCTCCCATATCATTTTAAATTTTTGTAACTTTTATTCCTGAACCAAAATCATTACATTGGTTAACTCATCAGCAAAGAAACCTACGTTACCAATTTCATTAACATTTGTAATCGCTTTTCTCTCATACTCACCTGTTAACGGGTTCCAGGTAAAGATATATGCTGTCTTTCCAACATACTCTGTACCCACATTTGCATGAATACCGATTGTCATACCCAGCTTTGTGCATTTCACATGCTTAATGCTTACTGTATGGAATCCATTTGCAAAGTTCTCTACAACGTCCATAGATGCACTAAAGTCGATATCCGTCTTTACATCATCTACATTCATCGTATAACCCACTAAATTTGTGAGATATGAATATACCTGCACCCTCATACCGTAATACTTCTGCAATATCTCTACCCTAAGAATCGCAACCTCTGCAGGTAATGTTATATGAAGTATACCATCTTCTACCATAAATCCGTCAGCAAGTGGTGTATCCTCATCTTCGATTACAGCAATATTTCCAAACGTTTTGCTATTCTGCTTGTTATTGTTGTTATCTTCTTTCTGATTGTCATCATCCTTCTTAGATTCTTCATCACTTGATGACTCTTCATCGCTTGATGATTCTTCGTCAGAAGCTTCTTCCTCGGATTCCAGCTTATCAACAATTGCAGAAATCTCTTCGTATGCCGCTCTCGCTTCGTCCGCATCAGCCTGTGCAAGTGCTGCTGCCTCTTCGGCTGCCTTTAACTCAGCTTCTGCCTCTGCCAAAGCTGCTTCAGCAGCTGCTAACTCTTCGCTTCTTACAGCAGTATTCGCTTTTAGTGCCTCTACTAAAGCTCTTGCCTGCTCAGCCTTTACTCTAGCTTCCTCAACCTCTGCTACAAGCTTTGCAGCATAAGCCTCTGCTACCTGAACTGCCTCTAATGCAACCTCTGCTGCCTTAAGGTCTATTGTCGCAACACCAACCTTTACTTCTGCCTTACCCACCTCAATTGCTGCATCTGCTAATTCTTTCACTGCATCCTGATACTGAGTTGCTTTCTCTTCAAGCTCTGCAACCGCCTGCTCATGCTCTCCACGCTTTTCCTCCACTAATTTGCGAGCTTCCTCAAGATTTTTCTGAGCAGCCAGCTTCGCCACCTCTAAAGCGGCTTTATCTTTATCATATTGTGAGCTGAATGGAAGCTCAAGCTCTACTTCTCCAAGAAACGGAACGTCAATGATCTCCTTCTGGTTACCGTAATAGCTGTTATAAATCTCTTCCAGTTCATCAAATTCTTCCTGTGCCTTTGCAAGCTCCGCTTCAGCTGATTCAAGTTCTGTTGCCGTTGTCTTTTCCTTTTCCTCTGCTGCAATCTTCTCTGATGTTGCTGTCTCTACCTTTCCAGTTGCAGCTGCATAGTTATTCTTAGCGGTCTCTACCTTCTGTGTAACATTTTCATAGCCGTCATCTGCTGTGTTGTCTACCTTAGAATAATCAACCTTAATCATTTCGTTATACTCTACAACACGATAGTTTGTCTCTGTTCCTGCAACACTAACTGTATAACCACTGATACTATAGTTTCTCAGTTCAAGACCTGTAAGAGAATCCTTATATGTATAATACAAACCTCTCTCATCACTAAGGAGGGTCTTCTCCTCACCATCTACAGTAATTGTAAGTGTATCACCGTTCTCTAAGCATGTACGCAAAGCTGCTGTTCTGTCGCTATTTGCCTGATCAGCCTTAGCTTTTGCTTCGTCATACTCAGCTTTATCAGAATTATAGATTTCCATCTCAGCGTCGTACTGAGCCTTCTTCTCCAAGTAAGCTGCATAATCTGCATCGTAGCTGTCTACTTTCTCGTTATATTTATTGACGATTGTCTGGTAGCCATCTTCCCATAACCGATAACCAGGATATGATAAATTTTCGTAAGTCCACAATGCCTTCTCATACTCTTCAACAGCTTTATCATACTCAACCCAAGCTCCCATAAGTGCATTATACTCTGCTATAGCCTCATTGTACTCTGCCAAGTCTGTATTATATTTGTTTTCATCAAATGTTCGATTGAATAACGAACCTGACCAATACTTGGAATCCCATTTTGACGGTTTTTTTGGTTCCTCTGCATTAGGTCTCTCAGTCTCCGGTTTCTCCATAGTCAACACTGGTGCTACCGGCTCCTCAATATGATTCTGCGCCTTATAAGTCTCCCAATCTACCGGTTTCTCGATATTGTTCTCCTCCAGGAATGTCTCTAAATCAACCGGCTCTATCGGTGCTACAGGCTTATCAGGTGCCTCCGGATACTCAATAGCATCGCTTGTGCTCTGCGTTGGAACCTCAAAAGTATAAATCTCCTTATTCTCACCTTCTGCGATTGCACTCTTAGCGTCTTCTTCACTTGTAAATACACTCTCCGAATCCTTCACGTCAAAGTAAATGATTTCGTAAGAACCACCATCTAACTCTACAACCTGATACTCCCACTCATTCATTCCTTCGAAGGAAGGTAACTGGGTAACAACCTCCCTCTTTGTTACCGTTGTTGCTTCCTCATTCTTATTACACTCATAAAAACTAAAGCTATCATCTGCATTCTTAACATACTGATAGTATGCTGTATTTCCATCCTTGTCTGTCGCCTCATAAATCATCTGCTTTGTATCTACAAGACCTACTGTATCGTACTTAGCTTCGGCTGAATCCTGATCATACTTAATTACAGCTGATACTAATTCCTGTGTTTTCGCTTCTACTGTCGCCTTATCTCCTGCGCTCTCTGCCTCTAATAACTCTTTCTCAATCCCCTGAAGAAGCTGTCCATAATTAGAATTTGCTAATGCCTGTGTCTTCTCCTGTTCTACTGTTGCTTTATCTAAATCACTCTTCGCCTGTTCTAATGTAGCATTTGCTGCATTGTAAGCTGCCAAAGCTGAATCATAAGCAGCCTGTGCCTCTGCTTCGTTTCCTTCTGCATTCTTTAATGCCTCCTCTGCATCTGCAAGCGCCTTATCTGCGGCCCCCTTTGCCTCTTCCATTACAGAAATTGCAGCCTCAATTCCCTCTACGGTAAGCTCTGACAAAGCTTCATATGCCTCTGCTGCCACAAGGAATACTCCAGTCTCGACTACAGCCTCTGTTGCTGTTTTTAACTCTTCTCTTGCAACCTCTTCCTTAGCAGCAACCTCTGTTAACTGTTCCTTTGCTGCATCTAATTCCTGCTGTGCCTGCGAAAGCTGTGCTTCCTTCTCTGTGAAATGTTTCTCAGCCTCACCTCTTGCAGCTTCTACTTCTGCCTTTAATTCCTCAGCCTTTTCCTGTGCTACCGTTGCCTTATCTACAGCCTGCTGAGCATCCTTTTCGGCCGCATGAATTGCCTCATCAGCCTTTGTCTGCGCATCTGCTGCTTCCTTAACTGCTTCGTTATATGCCTTCTCTGCCTCAATATAAGCATCTTTTGATGCCTGTGCGTCTTCTGCTGCCTTGTCTGCTGCATCTAAAGCTTTGTTTGCTGCATCTAAAGCTGCTGACTGTTCTTCCTTCGCCTCTGTACTATTTTCTGCCATCTTAGCTTCGTCCAAGGCACCAATTGCCTTGCTAGCTTCATCAGCTGCTTTATCTGCTTCCTCTATCGCTTCATTCGCCGCATTTTTACTCTCTTCAATATCAGTATCAAAGCTATCTAAAGCTTCGTCTACCTTCTTCTCTCCTTCAACAATTGCATCCTCAGCCTTCTGTATATCCTGAGTTGCCTGTACTTCATTAATGATGCCTAATGCTTCTGATGAAATAACACCCTGTCCAATCGTCACGATTGCCTGAATACCGGCATCTGCCTCCTCCTTTGCCGCATCCATCAAAGCATCCTTTGCTTCCTCAATCACGTCCGAATTGAGATTCTCCTTCAACTCCTCAACTACTGCACAAGCCTCCTCCTTTACCTCTGAAAGACTCTCCTTAACCTCGTTCACAAGATTTTCTGCCTTCTGCTTTACCTCACCCTGAATCTGTGACTCAACATTTGCCTCCGCAGCCTCGGCAACTCTTCCCAATCCTCCCACAGGTACTACAGTTCCCATCAAAAGCGATAATGCTAATGTATTCGCTACAATTCTTGGTGTTCTCTTAACTCTCTTCTGTTCCTTCTTCATTTCCTGACCTCTCCTGTTTCCTCAATACTCCACTTATATATAATTACTTAACTCCTCTTAACTTTTTACTTTTTCTGTAATGCACTATTCATAAGTAACACCAGCTCCAGCACACTGCGGAATTTCTGTTCCATTCCGCGTTTCTCCCACAAAATCGTGCCTTGCCAGCTTGCATTCTGTCGAAAAAGTATCTTCACGTCAAATGTCTCCTGCTCTCCTCTAACGCCCGTAGGCTCATTACCCTTATCTATTGTGTAAGTATCCTCTGACATAAAGCTCCTCCTCAACTCATATGCCTGAGGATATTTCATTTCATCCAGCAGTTCCTCCATCGCCAGAATAAATGACATCAATCCGTTAAACTTTATACTCCCATCAAAGAACGGATTGTATATCCTACCCTTCATAACTTTTTCATTGTAGGAATCCACGCACACAACAGTATCTCTATACTTATTCGCTACTGCTCTGTCATCCAAAACAGCTTCCCTCCTCTCAATCTCTATCGCGAGTATAACAACCTACGGTTACATGAACGGTTACATTTCAAAATTTGTTTTTCATTTTTTCAAAAAATGTAACCCACCAACGCAAATACAATTTCATAAATTGTCAGACTTCTCTTTGATTCATTCCATTTGATGTGTTATAGTATATATAGAAGAATCTATGACTAACGAGGGATTTGCGTATGAATCATACACTTCGTATCTGTATGCTTGGCTCATTTACCATAGAAATAAATGGTCACCTGATTAGCGACCGTACTACTCGCTCACATAAAATGTGGGCTTTGTTGGCGTATTTAATTTACCATTCTGATCAGAAGATATCACAAAGCGAAATCTTTTCTACTGTATGGAATGATGATGAGAAAACAGATAACCCAGCTAATGTACTAAAGGTTATGCTCCATCGTACCAGATGCCTACTAAATGATTTAGATGCCGATTTAGGAAAACAGTGGATTCTATCAGGTAAAGGTGATTATCATCTTAATCCAGAAATCCCATACACTCTAGATATTATTGAATTTGAAAATGAAAGAAAGCTAGGACGAGAAGAAACGAACTCTGACGAAAGATTAATCCATTATCAAAAGGCCGTTTCTATCTATAAAGGAGAGTTTCTTGAAAAATTTGTTGGTGACAGCTGGATTATTCCTATTGCATCTTATTATCATGGATTATATGTTGAAATGTTAGAAGAGATGCTAGCACTATACGAAAGTATGCAACAATATTCTGAAATCATAAACCTATGTCAGCATGTATGTTCCGCTGAAAAATATGAAGAGCGTCTCTACATTTACTATATGAAAGCGCTTCTTGCCGTTGAGCAATATTTGCCGGCAGCAGAACTATATCGTAACCTACGCGAAAAGCTTTACGAAGAATTTGGTGTCCAGCCATGTGAGGAATTACAAAGTCTCTTTCGTCAGGCACGTCAGGGACTTCATACCGATTTGGTCGATATTAGCGATATTCCAAGACTGATGCACGCAGATAACGATGACCAATCCATGGCACTATACTGTGAGTTTGATATTTTTAAGCAAATATATCACTTCTCATCAAGAGGAATCGAACGTAACGGCACAATCATTCATCTGATATTAATAAACATTACCGATATTAACGGTGAACCACTTTCTAAAAGAAGTCTTACTGTAGGTGTAAAGAACCTTCGTAACCTGTTTTGTGATAAGCTAAGACGTGGTGACATCGTATCCATGTGCAGCCCTTCCCAATTTCTTATCCTGCTGCCAAATGCCAACTTTGAGAATACTCATAAGGTTATGCAACGCTTAATCAACAGCTTCTATCAGCAATATCCACATACGCCGATAAAGTTGAATCACTTTATTCAGCCGGTGATGCCTGACCCAGAATTTAATATGGACAAATCTAAGTAAAGAAATGTATGAGCCTTGTAAATATTAGATATAGTACAAAGAGCTCCGCTTTAAAAGCGAAGCTCTTCTTATCTGCGTCATTCTGCCTACATACTTTACACCTTAGCAGTTATTGCAATCACATCATTCTCTGTTCTAAACCACTTTCCATCTGCAGTTCCAAAATGATACAGACTATCCAAATCATAAACAGAGTAATATTCTATACACCAATCATCACTGCCCTTTTTACACAATTCAAAGGATACAACATTCTTCCTTTTTACCGCGTTATCCAAACGAACAATGAAGGTATCTGTATCTCCCTGCTCAAAATCATCATGCCATGAGGTGTTCAGTTCATGCTTTTCTTTCTTCACATTGCCGTTATCATCCTTCGTATTGATGTAAAGATAGACATCATCATTTGTTCCGCCCCAGCTGGTCTTCTTAGTTTTTAATATTGTCAGAACACGTTGAATGATTTCCTCCTCTTTTATCTCATCAATTTCTTTAATCTGCTCAAGATCAAATACCGGGAATTTGAATCCCTTCGAACCAACCCAATCATCTACATTTGCCCTGCAAAGACAATTGCTTGTGTCTGCATCAAATACTATCAACAGAGCAACCTTCCAATCATCACTACCGGATTTACGAATACCAAAACTTTCAATATCCTCTACACGAACCGGTTGATCCAGCGTCATATAATAGGTATCCAAATCTCCATTCTCAAAATCATTGTACCATGACTTATCCAATGTGATTTCTTTGGAAGTATGATCTTTCATATGAATAGAAAATTTCACATCATTATCCGTTCCTGACCATAATTCTGTCGCTGTTTTAATTGTAATTCCCAGCTTAAACACACTATTAACGAGAGTACAATTCTTATAAGCTTCTTCCAGGTTATCAAATAATGCAATCTCCGAGATTTCTTTATGGTAGAGCTTTTTCTCGTCTCCCTTTGCAAGAACAATTCCCGTTCTTGCATCCTGAACTGTAACGCTTTTGTATATCCACAGATTCTCTCCCACCAGCTGCAGTTCAAAACGTTCAATATCCCCAAGCGCAATTGTACAAGGCAAGTTCAATTCAAAAATATCACGCTTGTTTTTCTTGAAATTATTCAAATAATCTCCAGCCAATGCCATAATCACGGGTTCCGCATTCTTTCTAATAATTCTGAAGAAAACGTCTTTATTGGTATCTGCATAATTTTTATTTGAAGTTTGCACAATTACTCTAAGTTTTTGAACAGAAGCAGAAATTTTTCCCTTTTTGAAGCATTCCGGCTGTCCGTATTTCTTCATGATTCCATTCAACTCGTCCACACCGACAATACAGAGCTTACCCATTGTAAGACCTCGATAGAAAGGAAGAAATGTAATCCCGTTACCATCCACGATTCTTCCAAGATTATCCCATTCTGTCCGTAACTTGTCAGCTAACATCGTATCTCCGAAAATGAGTGGATTATTTATCAAATGAACAGGATTCATAAAGGCATCCTTTATAACTTCTATCGCCTCATCAAAATCATCTATTTCCTTACTTTTCTCTTCTCCTACAATAAGGTTTGCAACACGGTATATGTAAGGGAATGCAGCTTCTTTTAACATATCCTTGATTTTCTCTTTAATATAATCAATTAATTCCGATATTATTGGAATATGAATATTAATGGTATCCAATAAGTCAATCACCCACTTGATTGCATAATATATATCCAGATACGTTTCATTTTGAGTTAAGTATTCAGGTATTAATTCTAACAGTTCCTTATCACTCTCATCCAACGCTGTTTTGGTTCCATGTAACAAGGACTTCTGTGCAAAGGTCTCCCAAAATTGCAACCAACGGACTATCAATCCCTCCATTTTCTCAATCTCATCTGCCGCAAACTGTGTATGGTTGTAATAATCCTCATCCGTATCATCATTTCCACCATTTGCTACATTACTATTATAAAGACCTTTTTCCCGATATTCCTCCAGATAAGAAACATAAACCTTAAGGAAATTCAATTCACCAGGATCGGTACTAAACGGGTCTTCTCCCGTTATCTCTGCTGCTCTTCTAATAGCAGCTTTGGTTCCAAAACAGCTTTTCAAATACTCTAAAGGAATTGACACCGTTTGTTCCTGTGTTATCCACCCTTCATGCCCCGTAGCTTTCAGTCCATCAACAATATAGTCATCCAAATAAGCTTCTACTGCCAGATGTCGGAGAATAATTAATATTTTCTCTGTAGCTCCTTCATAATCTCCCGCATTGAAACCATCCCAAATTCCCATGAAATCCGGAAACCAACCCTTTGCATAGGAATTCACATAATGGTGTGTAAACATATCTCCTGCATAATGAAGCATATATCCCATATAAAATGCCAATGCCTGCTGGGTTTCTTCATCTCGCGGCGGCATTGCACAAAGCTCCTCATACATTACCTGCAACCATTTTCCGGAATGCTCCGGATGAATAGTCATTTGTCCAATCAACATATCCGGGAAAAAATCAGGACCAATCGCTCCTGCCCTAAAGCAAGCAGGATATGCTAATAAAGCCTCCTTAATCATATCCGGTACTTCATATTCTTCCAAAACGCCATTATAGTCTATGAATAAATTGTCTTTTGTTTTCAGCTCCTCCAATATCAGATTCGCCATGTAGATATGTCCCTTACTTTTCATTTGTACCCTCCAATTTTAATACAACATTCAGATATTTTTCACGAATCACATGATTGGACCAGAAAACAGAATCCGGATGTTCCCACTGCTTTACCTTTGTCGGATTCTCTGATATCGCATTTCCTTTTTCATCAAACCCCATACCATCCAGGCTGAACATATAATCTATAATCCTTGGATCCACCGGCAATTCTCCGACATTCATTTCCTTCTTATTGGATAGAATACTGCCTGTCTTCTGCATAAAATCTACAAATTGCT
>JAZNMO010000198.1:0-30474 GCA_045579665.1 Lachnospiraceae bacterium | reverse complement strand
AAACGGTTTAATCAGCAGACACTAAATAAGCGTATCAAGAATATCGTATATGTGAATAAGGAAGAAACGATAGATGTGGCAATTAGAAGTAAGAGTGTTCGTCTGGATGTTTATGTAGATGATGAAGAGGGAACGGTCTACGATATGGAGATGCAGACTACAAGTAATACGAATATTCCAAAGAGACTGAGATATTATCAGGGAATGATTGACCTGAATTTGATTGAAAAAGGTGCGGATTATAACGAATTGAAGAAGAGTTATATTATTCTTATATGTACCTTTGATTATTTCAAGAGAGGACTACCTGTTTATACATTTACAAATCGTTGTACTGAAAATCTAGAGTTGGAATTGGGAGATGGTACAACGAAATTGTTAGTGAATCCTTACAGCAAGCGGAATGAATTAACAGAAGATATGCAAGCTTTTCTGGATTATTTACTTGGCAAGGTAGATGGTGACAATGCATTTATCCGTGAGGTGGAGAAGGAAGTAGTAGCATCCAAAAGTCATGAAGAATGGAGAGTGGAATATATGGCATTACACATGAGAGACTGGGATAATATCAGAGAGGGAAAGGCAGAAGGGAAAGCTGAATTCATACTTGAACTTTTGGTTGAGCTTGGTGATGTTTCGGAAGAATTACAGACAAGGATATTAGAAGAAAGGAACTTGGAAGTGCTGAGTAGATGGCATAAGATTGCAGCACGCTGTGAAGCGATAGCAGAGTTTGAGGAGAAGATGTAGGTTAAATCCTTCTTATCGGACACTTTAAAAATTACAATGGAATCAATCAAAGGGACATCCCTGATGGTTGGTTCCATTTTTATTGTTAGGAAAGTTACGTTAAGAGGAGGTATTCATATGTTCGTTATCATTTGTATGGTGGTATTTACAGGAATTATCGTTTGCTTTGGTGGGGAATCCAACAAAGCAAATGTGTAATATAAAACGGGATGTGTAACAAGACACATCCCGTTTGAAATAATTCATCGCTTAAAACTTAATCTCAATAACGCTCGCATTTGCATCCGGTGTAATAATAGAGTCATTGCCTTCTACCATGACAAAGCCATTTACCGCTTCAGTAGCCTGCATGTTTACCATGCGGATAGAGTAAGGCTTGTTGCCGTCTACACTAATATAGATAGTGCGACCCTGACGCTTCGCAGATACACTAAGGTCAACCGTGTTGTTCATGCTATATACTTCGGTCTCAGCCTTCATACCATCGTGAAGTGCATAGATACGAAGCTCTACGCCGTCAGCATAGTCATAGTCAGGTCTGTCGTCATGAGCACCGATAGCCACGATAGAGTTCTCCTTTACCATAAGAGGAAGACTTAAGTAATCATGCTTCTCCTCATACCATGTAGCACCCTTATACTCCTTGCCTGTGAAGAAGTTCGTCCAGATACCGGCAGGGAGATAGTACTCTGCAATACTCTCATCGTTGAAGATAGGAGCAACCAGTAAGTTGTCACCTAACATATACTGCTTATCTAAGTAGTGGCAGGTTTTATCTTTGGTGAACTCAAGTACCATACTTCTCATACAAGGAATACCCTTGGTAGATGCAGTAATCGCTGTCTTGTAGAGATATGGCATAATCTTAGCCTTTAATCTTGTGAAGAAGCGAACAACATCAACAGCTTCGTCATCATATACCCAAGGAACTCTGTAAGAAGAACTTCCGTGGAGACGGCTGTGAGAAGAAAGTAATCCAAATGCTACCCAACGCTTGTAAACATCAGCAGTAGAGGTATGCTCGAAGCCACCGATATCGTGAGCCCAGAAGCCAAAGCCTGACATGCAAAGGGAAAGACCGCCACGTAAGCTTTCTTCCATTGACTCATAATCTGACCAGCAGTCACCGCCCCAGTGAACAGGGAACTTCTGACCGCCAACAGTAGCAGAACGTGCAAAGAGAACAGCCTCGCCCTTACCGCGTTTTCTCTCTAATAATTCGTAAACGCACTTATTATATAAATATGTATAGTAGTTATGCATTTTCTTAGGGTCAGAGCCATCATAGTATACGGCATCTGTAGGGATTCGCTCACCGAAGTCTGTCTTGAAGCAGTCAACTCCCATGTCTAAGAGCACTTCAAGCTTATCCTGGAACCATTTCCAAGCCTCGGGATTGGTGAAGTCTACGATAGCCATGCTAGGCTGCCACATATCCCATTGCCATACTTCGCCGTTAGGACGTTTGAGGAAATATCCCTTCTCCATACCTTCTTTGAAAAGTACGGACTCCTGACCGATATAAGAGTTAATCCATACACAGATGTTTAAACCCTTATCCTTGATACGCTTTAGCATTCCGACCGGGTCCGGGAATACTCTGTCATCCCACAGGAAATCACTCCAGTGGAACTCTTTCATCCAGAAGCAGTCGAAGTGGAAGGTTCTAAGAGGAATACCTCTGTCCAACATACCATCTACGAAGCTCATAACGGTTTCTTCATCATAGTTTGTAGTAAATGATGTAGAAAGCCATAAACCAAATGTCCAAGGAGCAGGAAGTGATGGCTTACCTGTAATATCTGTATATCTCTCCAATACATTCTTCATCTCAGGACCATTGATTAAGAAATAGTCTAAGTAAGAGCCTTCAACAGAGAACTCAGCTCTTGTTACCATCTCCGTACCCATCTCGAAGGATACATTCTCCGGGTGATTTACAAATACGCCATATCCCTTATTAGAAAGATAGAACGGAATATTCTTATAAGACTGCTCTGTACTTGTACCGCCGTCTGCATTCCAGATTTCTACGGACTGACCATTTTTAACAAATGGAGTGAATCTCTCGCCAAGACCATATAATAACTCGCCAACGCCAAGACTTAACTGCTGACGGATATAAGTGTCTTGATTGTCGCCCTTATCATAAGCGAAGCCTCTCCAGTCAGTCTTCATAAGAGCAAGGTCACGTCCCTTGGACTCTGTAACCAGCTTGCCGTTTCTTGTGTATCTCATATACCATGATTTCTTGCCAATTTCTAAAGCAAGAGAACCACTGTAAACGATTACTTTATCGTCATCCTCTTCTGCCTTAATAGGTAAGTTATTTGCCTGAATCTCAAATGCAGGCTCCTTCTTAACAGCACCAAGATGGTGGTAGGTCTGTACACGAATAACCTCCGGCATTGGAGTGGTAATCACTAATGTTAAGTTTATTCCACCAAGAGTATCACCTCTGTGAGTGATTTTACTTGTTGGTGCGCAGATGGTAACCTTATCAGACTCTACACGGGTAAAGTATGCTTCCTGTGGAGCGAAGCATTCGGTTCCTTCCTTTTGTAACCAGCAGCCGTTGCTAAATTTCATATCATATACCTTCCTTTCAGGGATTTTATTTCATCATCATGTACAGCGTCTGGCGCAGTACTAATCAATATACATTTTACTATAATCACTTCGTGATTACAGTAGGTTCCATGGCCATTCGGCCTGTATAATATCTGACGATATTATATCATAAACAGATAAAATAAAAATGTAAAAATTAGTGATGTTTCATGTAATTATTAGCGCATTTGTGATACACTAATAAAAAGGAAATCAGCGAACGAACAAAAGTGGGAAAAAGAGGAGGAAAATTTCGCTGTCTGAAAAAGAAGGCAGGCATTTTTCCTTCGGAAGAACAAGGAGGAATAGACATGAAAATGACTTTTATAGGCGCTGCACACGAGGTAACGGGAAGCTGTCATTATATTCAGGCTTGTGGGAAGAATATTTTAGTTGACTGTGGTATGGAGCAGGGCGTTAATGTATTTGAAAATTGTGAGATTCCTGTAGATGAGGCGAGTATTGATTATGTATTGCTGACACACGCACATGTAGACCATTCGGGGCATTTACCACTTTTGTATGCAAAGGGGTTTAGGGGGCATATTTACATGACAGAGGCTTCGGCTGATTTGTGTTCTATCATGCTTCGTGACTGTGCGCATATTCAAATGACAGAGGCAGAATGGAAGAATCGTAAGGCGAAGAGACATTCCGGTGTGGAGAAGATAGAGCCTTTATATACGATGGAGGATGCACAGGGAACGATTAAGCGAATTGTACCTTGTGATTATAATAAAGAGATAGAGCTTGCAGAGGGCATTAAGATTCGTTTTACGGATGTAGGACATTTATTAGGCTCTGCAAGTATTGAGGTATGGCTGACAGAAGGCGACGTGACGAAGAAGATAGTATTCTCCGGAGATATCGGTAACAAGAACCAGCCGCTCATTAAGGACCCGATTTATACCAAGGAGGCAGACTATGTCGTGATGGAATCTACCTATGGTGACAGAATGCATAGTGCCGAGAAGCCTGATTATGTAAAGGATTTGGCGGATATTATGAATAAGACCTTTGCGCAGGGCGGTAATGTAGTGATTCCTTCTTTTGCGGTAGGAAGAACTCAGGAGATTTTATATTTTATTCGTAAGATTAAAGCTGACGGATTGGTGACAACTTATCCGAAGTTTGAAGTATATGTGGATAGTCCTCTTGCTGTTGAAGCAACAGGTATTTTCCAGAAGAATGTCTTTGACTGCTATGATGAAGAGGCAATGGAGCTTGTAAATAAGGGAATCAATCCTTTGACCTTCCCAGGCTTAAAGCTATCCATTACCAGTGATGAGTCTAAGCAGATTAACTTTGATGATAAGCCGAAGGTTATTATTTCAGCCAGTGGTATGTGTGAGGCAGGTCGAATCAGACACCATTTGAAGCATAATTTGTGGAGAGAAGAGTGTACGATTCTTTTTGTAGGTTATCAGTCAGTGGGAACCTTAGGACGAGTATTGGTAGACGGTGCTAAGGAAGTTAAGCTTTTTGGGGAGCCGGTAGAGGTTAGAGCTAATATTACCAAGCTTCCGGGCCTTAGCGGCCATGCGGATAAGGCAGGCTTGATTGATTGGATTACAGCCTTTGAGCGGAAGCCTGATAGAGTATTTGTAGTACATGGTGAAGATAGTGTTTGCAATTTGTTCACCGAATGCCTTAAGATAGAGCATGGGATTCGTGCGTATGCACCGTATTCCGGTACGAGGGTAGATTTGATTACCAATACCATCGAGTACGAGGCAGCACCTGTTGTTGTGAAGAAGAGAATTGTTGTGGTATCCGATGTATTTACAAGACTTCTGGCAGCAGGACAGCGCTTAATTTCTGTCATTCATAAGAATGAGGGCGGCGCCAATAAGGATTTGGCAAAGTTTGCAGACCAGATTAATTCATTATGCGATAAGTGGGACAGATAAGAGGAAGGAGTAATTAACCGAATATGGCTAAAGTTACAATTATAAGTGAGACACCAAAGAACCCGATTACACTTGTGGGAGAGCGTGCAGGTGTATGCTGGGGAGCCGATATCAGTGATAAAGAGAAGAACTATAAGAGAGGCTTGGACTGTATTGAGTCGGGACATCACCGTGTATTAGAGTATGTGAATGTGGAGATGATACTGGATGGTTATTCTGCCAGAGTCATCAGAGAGTGGTATACACATATCGGTGGAGCACCAACCAGACTGCAGGCGAGCACAAGATACATTAATTATAAGAATTTTGAGTATGTGATTCCGCCAACTGTTGAGAAGAATGAGGAGGCGAAGGCGCTTTATACTGACCTTATGCAGCAGATTGCAGATACCTGCAGTAAGCTTGAGACAGAGTGTGGTGTACCAAGAGAGGATGCGGCGATGCTGCTTCCTCTTGGCATGGGAACGAAGATAGTGGATAAGCGTAATGTCCGCAATCTGATTGAGATGTCACATCAGAGATTATGTACCAGAGCCTATTGGGAGTACCGCAGACTGATGCAGGATATTATGAAGGAATTAGAGGCATATTCAGAGGAGTGGGCATATCTGGTGAAGCATTACTTTATGCCTAAGTGTGAGGTCGCAGGCTACTGTACAGAGAAAAAGTGCTGTGGCAGAAAGCCAAGATTAGAGAAGTAGGAGAGTGCCGGATGAACATAGTAGTAGCAGCAGACAATAATTGGGCAATTGGAAGAAATGGCAATCTTCTTGTAAAGATACCCAATGACCAGAAGATATTTCGTCAGATGACAGCGGGAAAGGTAATTGTATATGGAAGAAAAACCTTAGAAACCTTTTCACAGCAGCAGCCGATTCTTGGAAGAGTGAATATTGTTCTGACAAGAAATAAGAACTATCAGGTGAAGGGCGCAGTTGTTGTTCATTCGATTGAGGAATTACTGGAAGAATTAAAGAAATACAACAGTGAGGATATCTATATTGCAGGCGGGCAGAGTATCTATGAGCAGATGCTGCCTTATTGCGATACGGTTCACGTAACAAAGATTGACTACAGCTATCAGGCAGATGCGCATTTTCCTAATCTGGATGAGCTGGCAGAGTGGCAAATTACTGCAGATAGTGAGGAACAGACCTATTTTGATTTGGAGTATGTATTCCTCAAGTATGAGAAAAAGTAAACCGAAGAGGTTGACAATTTATGGCGTTAGTACGATAATAAATAGAAGTTTATGGAATAGAAAACGACCGATAACAGGCTGTTTCTTAATCTGAAAACATTACTTAGATGAAAGGAAGACATGTATCATGGAAAAGAAAAATCTTGACTGGGCAAATCTTGGATTTGGTTATGTACAGACTGAGAAGAGATATGTAACCAACTATAAAAATGGAGCATGGGATGAAGGCGTCATTACAGAGGATGCTAATATCGTGCTGAATGAGTGCGCAGGTGTTTTCCAGTATGCACAGACCTGTTTTGAGGGCTTAAAGGCTTATACAACAGAAGATGGACGTATCGTAACATTCCGTCCTGACTTGAATGAGCAGCGTATGAAAGACAGCTGTACAAGACTGGAGATGCCAACATTACCTGATGGACGTTTTGTAGAGGCTGTTAAGGCTGTAGTAAAGGCAAACGCAGCATATGTACCACCATTTGGTTCAGGTGCTACATTGTATTTACGTCCTTATATGTTTGGTACAAACCCGGTAATTGGTGTTAAGCCTGCAAATGAATATCAGTTTAGAATCTTTACAACACCTGTAGGACCTTACTTTAAGGGAGGTGCTAAGCCACTGACTCTTTGTGTGAGTGATTTTGATCGTGCAGCACCACATGGAACAGGACATATTAAGGCAGGTCTTAACTATGCGATGAGTTTACATGCTATCACAGAGGCTCATAAGAATGGTTTTGATGAGAATATGTATCTTGATTCAGCAACTAGAACAAAGGTTGAGGAGACAGGTGGAGCGAACTTCCTCTTTATTACAAAGGATAATAAGGTTGTAACTCCTAAGTCAGATACAATTTTACCATCTATCACACGTCGTTCATTGATGGTAGTTGCTAAGGAGTACCTTGGACTTGAGGTTGAAGAGAGAGAAGTATATCTTGAGGAGCTTAAGGACTTTGCAGAGTGTGGTCTTTGCGGTACAGCAGCAGTTATCTCACCTGTAGGTAAGATTGTAGACCATGGTAAGGAGATTTGCTTACCAAGTGGTATGGGCGAGATGGGACCTATTACTAAGAAGTTATATGAGACATTGACAGGTATCCAGATGGGACGCATTGAAGCTCCTGAAGGATGGGTTGTTGAAATCGAATTATAGGATAATAGCAAAGGAGATTGTTGTCAAACAATCTCCTTTTTTGCACGAGTAGCGAGAAAAGACATCAGCTTGCTGAATGTTTTTGATGAGCACTGCGACATCGCAAGACAAAGTCGAGCGAGTGCTTGAATAGTTTCCTAAAATATCTTATAATTATGTTAACATAGTATTTTTACGCGAGGAAGAAAAGACATGCATGAAAATTTTGAAGGGGAAACAAGACGAGAAGAATTGAATAAGCGTTATTTGGAATTTTCATGCCCGAAGCTGGAGTTTTCCATTCATCCGGGAGAAAGGATGGAGGGAAGCTTTGTCATTTTTTCAGATGGATTGGATGCTGAAGGGGACATTTTTTCTTCTGATACAAGAATGAAGACATTTACCAAACATTTCTTAGGAAAAGAGGTAGAGATTGAGTATTTCTTAGATGCTACAAGCATGGAGGAAGGAAGCTTTATTAAGGGTAAGTTTACCATGATTAGTAATCGTGGAGAGTATGAGCTTCCTTATGATATTCATATAACAAAGCCTCCGATGGAAACATCTATGGGGAATATTAAGAATCTCTTTCATTTTACGAATCTGGCTAAGACGGACTGGATGGGAGCCATAGACTTCTTTTATAGTGAGGATTTTTCCAATATTTTTCAAAAGAGCGAACAAAGGTATAAGGTGTTGTATCAGGGACTTTCACGTTTTCATGGGAATCAGAGAAATGTGGAAGAGTTTTTGGTGCAGATACATAAGAAAGAACCGATTACATATGAACTGGATATTGAGGCATTCTTATTAGAGGATGTTAAGAATAATACGCAAAGAACGCTTTCGGTAATTAGAAACGGTTGGGGCTATACCGAGCTTAAGGTAGAGACTTGTGGAGCGTTTTTGAGTGTTGCGACCAAACAGATTACAACGCTTGATTTTATACAGGATGTTTATAAGCTTGAGTTAGAGATAGACGCAACAAAGCTGGGACCGGGGACAAACAGAGGGGAGATTGTAATCTCTGACAGTTGTAATTGCCTAAGGGTACCGGTAACTGTTTCCCAGACTGTAAAGAAGGTCAACCATGATAAGCGTAAGGCAGAGCAGAAGGCTTTGGTTGAGATTATGAAGGGCTATACGGATGTTCGGTTAAATAATCTTTCCAGAGATATTTGGCTTACCAAGGCGACACAGGCAGTAGATGAACTATTGGAATTTGACGAAGATAATCTGTCTGCGCAATTATACAGGGTTCAGCTTTTGTTAGAGAAGGAACGCTTTCAGGAGGCAAAGTGGTATTTGGAGTCCATTCGTATGAAAGCGTTGGATGATAAGACAGATATAGTAACACAGTGCTATTATATGTATCTTACTACCTTGTTCAATAGAGATGAGAATTTTATACAGGTGGTGTTAGATGAGATAGAGACAGCATTTGCCAATCATCGTAAGGAATGGAGACTGGCATGGCTTTTGATGTATACAGATGAGGAATATGCAAAGAATCCTGAGTTTAAGTGGCTGTTTTTGCAGGAGCAGTTTAAGCTTGGATGTACCAGTCCGATTCTGTTTTGTGAAGCTGTGATGCTGTTAGAGGAACATCCGTCGTATATCTTGCGTTTAGACGAGTTTGAGCAGAATGTACTGTGGTATGCAGCGAAGAAGGGGGCCTTATATCCGGGGCTGATAGAGCAGCTTCAATATCTGGTAGTGCGTATTTCCGAGTATTCACCATTGCTCTATAGGACGTTGGCAGAGGTTTATCGTATTACCAAGTCTACACAGACAATACAGGCAATTTGTAAGCTCTTGGTTATAGGTAATAAGTGTGGTACGCAGTATTTAGAGTGGTACGAGAAGGGTGTACACAGAGAGGTGAGGGTTCCGAGATTATACGAATGTTATATGATGTCTTTGGACCTGACAAAGGAATATGAGCTTCCTAAGATGCTTTTGATGTATTTTGCTTATCAAAGTGATTTGGATTATGAAAGAAATGCATATTTATATGCATATATCATACGTCACAAGGAGCAATATCCGGACATTGAGATGAATTATCGGATTGCAATAGAGCGATTTGTAATGGAGCAGATTAAGCAGGGACATATCAATCCGCATTTGGCTTATTTATATCAGCATATTGTGGCACCGCAGATGCTTCGGGACGAAGTAGCATACGCCTTTACGCCATTGCTTTTTACACATAGAATTTCAGTGGATAATCCGGAGATTACTTCGGTGGTAATTTTACATGAAAGGGTAAATGGCGAAAGTATCTATCCGGTAACAAATGGAAAGTGCCAGCTGTCTATTTATGGTGATGATTATCAGCTGCTGCTTCAGGATAGGGCCAATAATCGTTATGCTTCCAGTATAGCGTATCAGAACAAAAGGCTTATGGAGCCTGAGCGGTTTATGTCGTATTTGGAGAAAAGCGTTGAAGGCAGATTAAGCTTTGATTTGTATCTATGCGAGGCAAATAAGAACTATATTGTAATCACTCAGGAGAATGTAAAGAGATTTAAATATCTGGTTGATTCAGAACAGATTATAGATTCCTTCAAGAAGGAAATCAGAACCAATCTGCTTAGATTCTATTATGAAAATGACATGATTGGAGAGCTTGATAGTTATCTTGAGGAGATTGAGCCGGAGAATCTGGATGCAGAGGAGAGGGCCGAGTTTATCCAATATCTGATTTACAGAGGTATGTTTGAAAAGGCGTATATCTGGATTCGCAGATTTGGAATGAAGAAGGTGCATCCAAAGTCCGTAGCAAGATTAATTAGCCGAAGAATCGTAGACAATGGATTTGCCAAGGAAGAATTTTTATTGAATGTAGCTTATTATATTTTTAAACATACAAGATATGATGAGAATATTCTAAAATATCTTTCCCGTCACTATGAAGGAAAGTCCTCTGAATTATGTGATATCTGGGATGCGGCACAGGAGCTTGGAATGGATACCTGCGAGCTGATGCAGAGGACGTTAAGTCAGCTTTGGTATACGGATGCCTTTATGCCGAGAAAGACGGAGATACTGCTATGCTATTCTAAGCATCCAAGGCATGATGATACATTGGTAAGACATATGCTGACGGAGATTGCTTACTCTTACTTGATAGAAGACGTACTGGTAGATGAGGAAGTGTTTGAAAGAATTTACGAGCTGTATCGACAGACAGGTACTTTGAATAATACCTGTAAACTGGCACTTCTTAAGTTCTGGGCAGAGAATGCGGCATCTCGTCAGGATAATGCAAGAGAAATAATTGCTTCCTTTATCAAGGAGTTTTTACAAAATGATGTATGCTTCTCCTTCTTTTTAGAGTATACAGATTGGGTACCGGAGCTGTATAAGTATGAAGATAAGGTGTTCTTGGAATACAGAACCACACCGGGAACCGTTGTTAGAGTTCATTATGTTATTGATAGTGGGGATGAAGAGGATATCTGCTATGTAACAGAGGAAATGAAGGATTTGTATGAAGGAATCTATGTGAAGTGTTTTACGTTATTCCAAGGAGAAGTGCTTCAATATTACATTACGGAGCATGCAGAAGGTGAAACGATTACGCAGAGCGGCGAGTTGGTTGGAGTCGGTGTAGGATTACATGGAAGCAGCCGGCGTTTTGCTATGTTGAATGATGTTATGGTGGCAAGCAGTATGCAGGATGATGCGACTGCAGCACAGCTGTTGGAGGAGTACCTGAAGAAGGATTTCTATACGAGACAGTTGTTCACGGTAATATAATTATTAATATAATTGATAAAAGAGACGGTATACAGGAGAACTAAGAAGGAATGTTATTGGAACGGACATTAGACGAGCTTGGGAAAAAGAATAAAGTAGCGCTTGGAATTGACCTGCGAAATGATATCACACAGCTTACCTATTGCAGGGCGGACCAAAGTGTACCGGAAACAATTAGTCTGGTGAATGGGGAAGAGCAATATAATATACCGACGGTGCTATGCCGTAATAGTGAGCAGCATCAGTGGTATTATGGCAAGGAGGCTCTGCAAAAGGCTCAGGCAGGAGAAGGTGTGCTCGTAGAGGATTTGGTGTTGCTTGCAAGTAACCAAAGTGTCGTTGCGGTAGGGGATATGGAGTTCGCAATAGAAGAGCTTATTGAGATTTTTCTTAAGAAATGTCTGGGGTTGGTTTCCAACTTTGTAAAGGTGCAGGATATATCCAATATAGCATTTACACTTCGTGCGGTAACCCCGGAACTTATGGAGGTTATAAAAAAGGCTGTAGCAGGAATGGCACTTGAAGATGTACAACTACAGTTTATGACCAGAAAGGATAGCTTTTTCCAGTATATGCTGCATCAGCCGGAAGAAATGTGGATTCATGATGTATTACTCTTTGAATACGGTGTTTCAGGTGTGAAGAGCTATCTGATGGAGAAAAATTTAAAAACCAGACCTGTAGTCTGCATGATAGAGGAAGACCATTTTCCGCAAATGAAGCAACAGGGATTGATGACCTCTATAAGAGAGCAGAAGGAAGCCTATCAGTTACAATTGGATGCTGCTTTTTTAGAGATTATTAAGGAAAAATGTGATGAGAAAAATATTACATCGGTGTTTTTGGTAGGAGATGAATTTTCAACCCAGTGGTGTAAGGAATCTATTCGATATTTATGTAAAGGGCGAAGAGTATTCCAAGGTAATAATCTCTTCTGCAAGGGAGCATGTTATGGTGCCAGAGAGAGTTTGATACCGTCGACATTGATGCAGGAGTATGTACACTTGTCAGATGAGAAGCTGGTCGCTAATCTGGGAATGCAATGCAATAAAGGGAAGCAGGAGATTTATTTACCGTTACTCCATGCCGGTATGAACTGGTATGATGCGGGGAAGGAACTGGACATTATGTTATCCAAGAATAATAAGATTGCGATAACAATCACACCTGTGGACGGCAGAGCTCCAAGAATTGCAGAGATTACTTTAGAGGGATTGTATGTTAGGGGGAATCGCACCAATAGAATTGGTATGAGGATTGATATGAAGGATGCTCATACAGTGCGGATTTCCTTAAAAGACAAGGGGTTTGGAGATATTTTTCCATCCTCGGGCCAGATGTGGCAGGAAGAGTTTTCGTTGCAGGGGATATAATACGGAAGGATAATTGATTATAGTGAATAATGTATATTTGTGTGTTGGAAATTACGCAAATTCTCCATATTATTTAGAAATTTCAGATATTTATGTATACTCAATGGAAGAATTGTGTTATTATTTAATAGATAAGATACATTTAATAGATTCTGATTTTGCGAATCATAGATTGACGGAGTGGATTCGTAAGGAGTGCGGATTAAGGGAATTAGCAGATGAGTTAGATGTTTTCCTTAGAAAACGGCTTTCCTTAGCGGCGTTTGTGACGACCATTTTGGAGAAGACAGAGATTTATGATGAACAGATTATCAGAAAAGTAGAACGTATCTTAAAGGAACAGGCGGTATTAACACCCTTTGAACGTAAGAGGAAGCGAGCGGAGCATTATTTTGCAACGGGGCGTTTTGCGCAGGCCGGGAGAATTTATCAGGAGCTGCTTATGCAGAGTGATGAAGATGAGCGGTTAAAAGCGATTTTATATCATAATCTGGCAGCGGTATGTGCAATGGATTTTGCCTATGAACAGGCGGCGAAATATTATTTAGAAGCCTATCGTCTAAGTGGGGAAAGACAGATTAGGCAGGCATACATACAAGCAAAAAGGATGGAACTGTCGGACTATGATTATGGAGAGTTTATGAGGGATAATCCTGACTGGGAAGAGGATTTTGCGACAGTAGTAAAGCTATGGGAGGCGACAGACAGCGAGTGGTGTACTTCCGGGGAAATAGGTATACTGGCAAAATGGAAGGATAGAGGTAGTGAGGCTAAGATTATGAAGGCATTGAAGGATGACTACCGTAGGCAGACTGTGTAAAGGCATAAGGGGGAAGTGTAATGGGGTTACTCAAAAGTTTGACAAAGCATTTTGGCAAGAAGAAGGAAGTAGTAGAGGAAGTCGAGTTTCCGCAGGTGCAGGAGACTGGTATTAGAAGAAGAGATATGGATTTCCATGACAGGCAGCAAAGAGAGCGCTATGTGAAGGCGTGCTTAGACCAGATGGGAGAAGCATCAAAAGAGCTGGAAACTTTGGGCTATGAGTACAATCTGGTAACGTCTTATCTGACGGATATGGAAGAGATAGATGCGATGGCACCGGAGATGAGGGAACAGCTTGCAAACTGTGCAAAGCATATCGTGGAGTTGCAGGGTAATCAGAAGAAGCTGCTTGGAAGAAAGGCTATTATGACGGACGTGCAGTATTTACACATGGAGCGTATTTCTGAGTATATGCCGGAGGGATATGACAAGCTGAAAGAGGCGGAAGATTATCAGGTGCTGGTTAAGAAGGATTTGAATCGTTTAGATGGTGAGAAGCATGCTTATCATTTTAGAAGAAGTGAGCTTCGGACAGGACAGAGTAACCTGAAGGGAATGATAGCTATTTGTGTAGGTGCAATGGCGGTACTGCTTTTAATTCTTGCAATTATCGGAACGACCTTCCATCTGGATGTGGAGCTTGGCTGTATTATTGCTGTGCTTGTGGCAGCAGGTGCCATGACCTATGTATATGTAAAGTTCAATGAGCTGAGAAAAGAAGAGAAGAAGGTAGATAAGGCAATTAATAAGCTGATACTTCTTCAAAATACGGTGAAGATTCGATATGTCAATAATACGAATTTATTGGAATATCTCTATGTAAAATATAATGTGGACAGTTCTGCGCAGCTTAAGAATCTCTGGGAAAAGTATTTGGAAGAGAAGAAGCAAAGAGAGGCAGAACAGCAGGTGCAGAGTGACATAGATTTTTATGAGGCATCTTTAGTGAAGCAGCTTAGAAAGTGTAAGATTCAGGATCCGAATATTTGGCTGCATCAGGCAGTTGCATTATATGATAATAAGGAAATGGTAGAAATCAGACATGGTTTGATTATCCGCAGACAGAAGCTTCGTAAGCAGATGGAATATAATGCTAAGATGGCGCAGGATGCGCAGGATGAGGTAAAGGATGTTGTACAGACCTTCCCTGAATATGCAAAGAAAATATTAGAGATGGTGTCAGATTATGAAAGGGCATTAGCATAATTAACAAAATAAATTGGAAATACTTCCAAATTTTTTATAGTGAACATATGGGAAAAGACTTTGAAACACATTGACTTGAAAAAAAGTGATGTATTATAATCTTTTCGTACGTTAGGGCGTGTACTCTCTTGGATGTACGCGCCTTTATATATTTAATTTCATACAGGTCCACGACAGCGTAGGAGGATAAGCATGCAAGAGTATCAACCATTTAAGGAAGGCAAAGTGCGAGAGGTATATGACAATGGCGACACATTGATTATTGTTGCTACAGACAGAATCTCAGCCTTTGACCATATTCTAAAGAACAGGATTACCCTTAAGGGTACGATTTTGACGCAGATGTCAAAGTTTTGGTTTGAACTTACGAAAGATGTGTTGCCCAATCATATGATTTCTACGGATACAAGGGATATGCCGGAGTATTTCCGTCAGGAAGGATTTGAGGGGAACAGTATGTTATGCAAGAAGCTGGAGATGCTTCCAATTGAGTGTATTGTAAGAGGGTACATATCAGGAAGCGGCTGGGAAAGCTATAAGGCAGATGGAACTATTTGTGGAGTAAAGCTGCCGGAAGGTATGGTAGAGTCGCAGAGGCTACCGGAGCCTGTTTACGCACCTAGTACAAAGGCAGAGCTTGGGGACCATGACGAGAATATTTCGTTTGAGAAGAGTATGGAAGTATTAGAGAAGCTTTACCCCGGCAGGGGGGAAGAGTATGCAACCAAGATTAAGGATGCAACAATTGCTTTATATAAAAAGTGCGCAGAATATGCGTTAAGTAAAGGAATTATCATAGCAGATACCAAGTTTGAGTTTGGATTGGATGAGAATGGCGATGTTGTGCTTGGTGATGAGATGTTGACACCGGATAGTTCAAGATTTTGGCCATTAGAAGGATATGAGGCAGGAAAGGGACAGCCGTCCTTTGATAAGCAGTACGTAAGAGACTGGCTAAAGGCGAATCCTGATAGTGATTATTTACTTCCCGATGAGGTTGTTGATAAGACAATTGCCAAGTATAAGGAAGCATTTGCGTTAATAACAGGAAAAGAGATTTAGTAAGCAATAGAATACACGATGTCCTAAGTATTGGCTTAGACGGTAGAAAGGTATGGTAAATATGAGTACAGACAGATACACAAGTCCGTTATCAGAGCGTTACGCAAGTAAGGAAATGCAGTACATTTTTTCTTCTGACATGAAGTTTAGAACATGGAGAAAGCTTTGGATTGCACTTGCAGAGACAGAGAAGGAGTTAGGTCTAAACATCACACAGGAGCAGATTGATGAACTTCGTGCACATCAGGATGATATCAATTATGATGTGGCGAAGGCAAGAGAGAAGGAAGTACGTCATGATGTAATGAGCCATGTATATGCATATGGTGTGCAGTGCCCAAAGGCGAAGGGAATTATTCATCTTGGTGCTACCTCTTGCTATGTAGGTGATAATACCGATATTATTGTTATGGCAGAGGCCTTAAAGCTTGTGAAGAAGAAGCTTGTGAATGTAATTGCCAAGCTTGCGAGGTTTGCAGATGAGTATAAGGCACAGCCGACACTGGCATTCACACATTTTCAGCCGGCACAGCCTACCTCAGTAGGTAAGAGAGCAACGCTTTGGGCACAGGAGTTTTGCATGGACTTAGAGGATTTGGAGTATGTGCTTGGCTCCTTAAAGCTTCTTGGTTCTAAGGGGACTACCGGTACGCAGGCAAGCTTTTTGGAGCTGTTTGATGGTGATCAGGAGACAATTGATAAGATAGACCCTATGATTGCTAAGAAGATGGGATTTACAGATTGTTATCCGGTATCAGGACAGACCTATTCGAGAAAGGTAGATACTCGTGTTATGAATATTCTTGCGGGTATTGCGGCAAGTGCGCATAAGATGAGTAACGATATTCGTCTGCTTCAGCATTTGAAGGAGATTGAGGAGCCGTTTGAGAAGAGTCAGATAGGTTCTTCTGCAATGGCATATAAGAGAAATCCTATGAGAAGTGAAAGAATTGCTTCCCTTTCAAGATATGTAATGGTAGATGCTTTGAATCCTGCCATTACATCTGCAACACAGTGGTTTGAGAGAA
Organism: Lachnospiraceae bacterium; assembly: GCA_045579665.1. GTDB lineage: Bacteria > Bacillota > Clostridia > Lachnospirales > Lachnospiraceae > COE1. The sequence continues at coordinate 13,612 of JAZNMO010000198.1, read as the reverse complement.
CTCTTGACGATTCAGCGAATAAGCGTATCGCAATTGCTGAGGGCTTTTTAGCGGTGGATGGTATTCTCGACCTTTGTTTAAATGTTGTGGATGGTCTTGTGGTGTATCCAAAGGTAATTGAGAAGAGACTGATGAGTGAGCTACCATTTATGGCAACAGAGAATATTATGATGGATGCTGTAAAGCTTGGTGGAGACAGGCAGGAGCTTCATGAGAAGATTCGTACATTGTCTATGGAGGCAGGTAAGAATGTCAAGGTAGAGGGGAAGGAGAACAATCTGTTAGAGTTAATTGCGAATGATTCAGCATTTAACATGTCTCTTGAGGATTTACAGAAAGCGATGGACCCGGCCAAGTATATTGGGCGTTCAGAGATTCAGGTTGAGAACTTCTTAGCGAAGGTAGTACAGCCGATTTTGGATGCTAATCAGGATTTACTTGGACTTCAGGCTGAAATAAATGTTTAAATATGATATACTATTTTAGAGATTAAATTTATAGGAGGCTCCTATGGGCGGATTTTTTGCAGTAGCATCAAAAGAAGATTGTGTATTTGATTTGTTTTTTGGAACAGATTATCATTCACATTTGGGAACAAGACGTGCCGGTATGGCAGTATATGGCAAGGAGAATGGCTTTGACCGTGCGATTCATAATATTGAGAATTCGCCTTTCCGTACTAAGTTTGACAGAGATGTTTCTAAGATGAGCGGTAATCTTGGAATTGGCTGTATCTCAGATTATGAGCCACAGCCGTTGATTGTGCGTTCTCATCATGGTACCTATGCCATTTCTACAGTTGGTAAGATTAATAATACAGATGCCATAGTAAAGGACATTTTTGGTGATAGCCATGGCGCACATTTTCTTGAGATGAGCGGTGGAGATATTAATCCAACAGAGCTTGTGGCTGCGATTATTAATCAAAGAGAGAATTTGATTGAAGGTATTAAGCATGCTCAGGATTTGATAGAAGGTTCCATGACTATTTTGCTTATGACGCCTATGGGTATTTATGCGGCACGTGATAAGATGGGACGAACCCCTGTTGCGATAGGAAAGAAGGACGGTGCTTATTGTATAGCATTTGAGAGCTTCGCTTATCTGAATCTTGGTTACCAGCCGGTACGTGAGTTGGGACCTGGAGAGATTGTTGTAGTGACTCCGGAGGCTGTAAAGCCATTAGTTGCTCCGGGTAAGGATATGAAGATTTGTACCTTCCTGTGGGTATATTATGGTTATCCTTCATCTTCGTATGAGGGTATCAGCGTAGAGCAGATGCGCTATAATTGTGGTTCTGAGCTTGCAAAGCGTGATAATGTTGAGGCGGATATTGTAGCAGGTGTTCCGGATTCGGGTACAGCACATGCGATTGGTTATGCCAATGAGTCAGGCATTCCGTTTTCAAGACCGTTTATTAAGTATACACCAACATGGCCGCGTTCTTTCACTCCAACGATTCAGACAAAGCGTAATATGATTGCCAAGATGAAGCTGATTGCAGTGCAGGATTTGATTAAAGATAATAGAATGCTGCTGATTGATGATTCTATTGTGCGTGGTACACAGTTAGGTGAGACAACAGAGTTCTTATATCAAAGCGGTGCGAAAGAGGTTCATATCAGACCGGCATGTCCGCCGATTATGTTTGGATGTAAGTATTTGAATTTCTCACGCTCTTCATCACCAATGGAGCTTATTACACATCAGGTAATGCAGGAGCTTGAAGGTGAGAAGTATATGACACACTTAGATGCCTACGTGAACCCTGATTCACCGGAGTATGCGGCAATGATAGAGAAGATTCGTGTAAAGCTTAACTTTACATCGCTTCGTTATCATAGACTGGATGATATGATTGCTTCGGTGGGTATTGACCCATCTAAGCTTTGTACTTACTGTTGGGATGGTAAGGAATAAGGTATAAGAGGAGCTTATATTACTTATAATTAATATTGATTTTACTAATGGGATAAAACGAGATATGATATCTATGTAAGGATAACATCTTGTTTTATCCCATTTCATTTTTAGGAGGAGAGTTTATGGTAAAGGCAGTAGTTGGCGCCAATTGGGGCGATGAAGGTAAGGGGAAAATTACGGATATGCTTGCGAAAGAAGCGGATATTATCATTCGTTTTCAGGGAGGAGCAAATGCTGGGCATACAATTGTAAATGAGTATGGTAAGTTTGCGCTTCATACCTTGCCATCAGGGGTATTTCATAGTCATACAACCAGCATTATTGGAAATGGCGTGGCATTAAATATTCCGATTTTTATGAATGAAATTAAGTCACTTACAGATAGAAATGTGCCGATGCCCAAGATTCTCGTATCAGACAGAGCACAGATTGTAATGCCGTATCATATTTTATTTGACCAGTATGAGGAGGAAAGACTCGGAGGCAAGTCTTTTGGTTCGACAAAGTCAGGTATTGCACCATTTTATTCAGATAAATATGCAAAGATTGGTTTTCAGGTAAGTGAGCTTTTTGAGGAAGAACTGTTACAGGAGAAGGTAGAGAGAGTTTGTGAACAGAAGAATATTATTCTGGAGCACTTATATAAGAAACCGGGGATTGATGCAAAGGAACTGTTAGAAACCTTGCATGAGTATAGAGATATGATTGCCCCGTTTGTATGTGATGTGTCTTTATATCTTGATGAGGCAATTAAGGAAGGTAAGAATATTCTGTTAGAGGGACAGCTTGGCACTTTGAAGGACCCTGACCATGGTATTTATCCGATGGTTACTTCCTCTTCAACACTGGCAGCATACGGTGCAATCGGTGCAGGTATTCCACCGTATGAGATTAAGAAGATTTATACTGTATGTAAGGCATATTCATCAGCGGTTGGAGCAGGTGCATTTGTATCGGAAATCTTTGGCGATGAAGCTGATGAGCTTAGAAGACGCGGTGGAGATGGTGGTGAGTACGGTGCGACTACAGGACGTCCAAGACGTATGGGCTGGTTTGACTGTGTGGCATCAAAGTATGGCTGCCGTCTGCAGGGAACAACGGACGTATGCTTTACAGTGCTTGATGTATTGGGATATCTGGATGAGATTCCGGTATGTGTTGGTTATGAGATAGATGGTGAAGTAACAACCGATTTCCCTGTGACAGCCAGACTTGAGAAGGCAAAGCCTGTATTAAAAACATTACCTGGTTGGAAGTGTGATATCAGAGGCATACGTAAGTATGAGGAATTACCTGAGAACTGCCGAAAGTATATCGAGTTTATAGAGGAACAGATTGGTTATCCGATTACTATGGTAAGTAACGGTCCGGCAAGAGAGGATATTATATATAGAGTATGATGGTAGAAAATAACCTTGAACAATACAGAGTCTTTTATTGTGTGGCAAAGTGCGGGAGTCTTACGGAGGCAGCAAAGGAGCTATCCATTACACAACCGGCCGTCAGCCAGGCAGTAAAGCTGTTGGAGGATGGCGTTAAGACAAAGCTTTTTCAAAGAACAGCCAAAGGTGTGAAGCTGACCAAGGAAGGCGAGATTTTATATGCGTATGTAGAAAAAGGCTATGAGCAGTTTGCACTTGGTGAGAAAGCGTTAAAGCAGATGCTGAATATAGAGCTTGGAGAAATAAAGATAGGTGCAAGCGATATGACCTTGCAGTATTATCTGTTGCCGATTCTTGAGAAGTTCCATGAAAGTTATCCCAAGATTAAGATTAGTGTGACCAATGTGCCGACGCCAGAGACTTTGGATAATCTTTTGGAAGGGAAGATAGATTTTGGTATAGTAACAACACCATTTACTCTCCCAACAGATATGGAGTCTGTTGCTGTGCAGGATGTCGAGGATGTATTTGTTGCAGGAAGAAGATTTATTTCTTATAAGAATCGTATGTTGGATTTTAAAGAATTGGAGAATATGCAGATTATCTGTCTGGAAGGCAATACCTCCAGCAGAAGATATATTGAACAGTTTTTGAAGGAGAAAGAGGTTGAACTAAATCCTGAATTTGAACTTGCAACTAGTGAAATGATAGTACAGTTTGCGCTGCGTAATCTGGGAATAGGTTATGTGGTAAAGGATTTTGCAAGAGAGTTTATTAAGGAAGGCAGTTTGTTTGAATTACGATTTAATCAGATGATTCCTAAGAGGCAAATTTGTATAGTACGCAATAAAAAATCCCCGCTGTCAGCGGCAGCAGGGAAATTATTTGAAATGATTTCGTGATAAAACTATTTCTCGGAAGAGTTGTCCGTTTGGGTATCTGTAGCTTCTGCATTTGTAGCTTCCTTGGCCATGGCTTCATTGAACTTGGTAAGCTCGATTTCTTCCAGTATTTTCTTGGTTTCCTCATCATTTTCAGGAAAGTATTCGGCTATGGTGTGTTTCTGAGTGAGACGCCCGTAGCAGAATAAGAACAGCCATAGAAGAATCGGAACCGCAATGATTGCAAAGAAATATGCAAAGAATGTGTTACCTGATTCGGGTGTAGCTGTAAGTGCTGATACAAAATAAGCAATAATAAGTGCAACAATAGCGATAAGTGCAATGATTGCAGCGATTTGTTTTGGTGATTTTTTCATTGGGAAACCTTCCTTTATTTGATATTGTTTGAACAACAAGTTAATTATATGAATAAAATAAAAGAAAATCAACCTGTAAAATACTTCCCTTTGACTTTCTAAAAGATTTAGTATATACTACTGTCATATGATGGACAGACCACGGGAACGTGGAAACAATTCCGAGAAAAACGCCAATAGCGAAAGGATGTTAGAATCATGGCAAAGAAGAAGACATTATTAGAAAAGTGGAGAACCAAGGCTTATGATGAGAAGGCTGATAAGGAGAAACTCCAGAAGTTCTGGATTACATATTTCCAGAAGGAACAGGAAATTTACAAGCAGCTTTTAGCGAACCCTGATGAGGAAGTTAAGGGAACAGTAAAAGAGCTTGCAGACAAATATAAGGTAGATGTTATGACTATGGTTGGTTTCCTTGATGGAATCAATGATAGCTTAAAGGAAGCTAATCCAATTGAGACTATGGAAGAGGAGACAGAGGTTAACCTTATTTATGATAAGGAGTTACTCTATAAGAATATGATCGCAGCAGAGGCTGACTGGTTATATGATCTTGAGGAGTGGAATGCAATCTTTGATGCAGATAAGAAGAAGGCTCTTTACAAGGAGCAGAAGTCTTCTACAACTATCGTTAAGGATGCAAAGATTTATCCAAATGATCCATGTCCATGCGGAAGTGGTAAGAAGTATAAGAAGTGCTGTGGTAAGAATTAATTTTTGAAAGGCACTTTACAAAATGAATTTCTGGGAATAATATATTCCTATAAGAATATTTAACACGTTGACGAGACGAGTAGGATATCAGAACGTATCAGAGAGGGATAACGGCGAGAGCTGTGCTGTGATTATCCTTACGGGAGATATTTGAAAACTAACTCTGAGTGGCCCCAATCCGGTCCGGTGATTCCGTTATCATCTAATGAGAGGTCTGTATAAGTCGTAGCTATTAGAAGTGCGCAGCAGGCAAGCAGGGTGGAACCGCGATTATTCGTCCCTCGCATTACTTCGTAATGCGAGGGGCTTTTTATTTCATTAAAGGAGGAGAAATGATGAAGGTAACATTAAAAGACGGCTCAGTAAAAGAGTACGCATCAGCAATGTCAGTAATAGACATAGCAGCAGACATTAGCGAAGGTCTTGCCAGAATGGCATGTGCCGGTGAAGTAAACGGAGAAGTAGTTGATTTAAGAACAGTAGTGGATGCAGACTGTACATTAAGCATTTTAACAGCTAATGATAAGGCAGGTCTTTCTACATTAAGACATACAACAAGCCATGTATTGGCAGAGGCAGTGAAGAGAGTATTCCCAGATGCAAAGCTTGCAATTGGACCATCAATTGATAATGGATTTTATTATGACTTTGAGCATGCTCCGTTCTCAAGAGAGGATTTGGATAAGCTTGAGGCAGAGATGAAGAAGATTATCAAGGAAGGCAATAAGCTTGAGAGATTCACATTATCAAGAGAAGATGCGATTAAGTTTATGGAAGAGAAGGGCGAGCCATATAAGGTTGAGTTGATTCAGGATTTGCCTGCAGATGCTGAGATTAGCTTCTATAGCCAGGGAGATGGATTTACAGACCTTTGTGCAGGACCTCACTTAATGTCTACTAAGAATATCAAGGCATTTAAGTTAATTTCTTCTTCAGGTGCATACTGGAGAGGTGATTCTACAAGACCGATGCTTCAGAGAATCTACGGAACAGCCTTTAATAAGAAGGAAGAGCTTGAGGACTATTTGAAGTATCTTGAGAATATTAAGGAGAGAGACCATAACAAGTTAGGACGTGAGATGGGTATCTTCACAACAGTAGATGTAATTGGTCAGGGACTTCCTTTATTAATGCCAAATGGTGTTAAGATGGTTCAGAGATTACAGAGATGGATTGAAGACGAGGAGACAAATCGTGGTTACATGAGAACAAAGACTCCGTTAATGGCAAAGTCTGACTTATATAAGATTTCAGGACATTGGGACCATTATAAGGATGGTATGTTTGTACTCGGCGATGAGGATAAGGATAAGGAAGTATTTGCCCTTCGTCCTATGACATGTCCGTTCCAGTATTATGTATATAAGGCAAGCCAGAAGAGCTACAGAGATTTACCATGCAGATATGGTGAGACGTCTACACTCTTCAGAAATGAGGATTCCGGTGAGATGCACGGATTAACTCGTGTAAGACAGTTTACTATTTCAGAGGGACATCTGATTGTAAGACCTGACCAGATGGTAGAGGAGTTTAAGGGATGTCTTGCACTTGCTAAGTATTGTTTAGAGACATTAGGCTTGCAGGATGATGTAACATATCATCTTTCTAAGTGGGACCCTGATAACAGTGCGAAGTATATCGGTGCGCCTGAGGTTTGGGAAGAGACAGAGCAGCATATCCGTGACGTTTTGAATGAGCTTGAGATTCCATTTACAGAGGATGTAGGAGAGGCAGCTTTCTATGGTCCTAAGGTAGATATCAATGCGAAGAATGTATATGGTAAGGAAGATACCATGATTACCATTCAGTGGGATGCACTTCTTGCTGAGCAGTTTGATATGTATTATATCGATGAAAATGGTGAGAAGAAGAGACCATACATTATTCACCGTACCTCTATCGGTTGTTATGAGAGAACATTGGCATGGTTGATTGAGAAGTATGCAGGCTTATTCCCGACATGGTTATGCCCTGAGCAGGTAAGAGTTCTTCCTATTTCAGATAAGTACATTGATTATGCAAACAGTGTACTTGCAGAGCTTAAGAAGAACGGTGTCGATGCTACAGTAGATGGAAGATCAGAGAAGATTGGCTACAAGATTCGTGAGGCAAGACTTGATAAGGTGCCATATATGCTTGTAGTAGGTGAAAAGGAGCAGGAGGCAGGTCTTGTATCCGTTCGCAGCCGTTATGCCGGAGATGAGGGACAGAAGTCACTTGATACGTTTGTAAATGATATTTGTAAGGAAATCAGAACAAAGGAAATCAGAAAGATTGAAGTAACTGAGGAAGGTAAATAATATTTGTTTGTAGCACTGGCTTACTACATTAATATTTTGGTTATAAAATTCGGTATATTTTAGTCTAAAATGTTCATACTATCTGTGTCAGCATTTAGGTCAGTATTGATAATAATTATTGATGCTGAGCAAGATGTATGCGAGGCTGCGTAGCAAAGTGATTGCTATGCGGAGTCAGAAAGGTACAGGTATCAGGTATGGCAGAATTAACATGTGGAGCAGTAACTTGTACTTATAATAAGGACAAGTATTGCTGTAAGGGTGATATCATGGTAGGAGGAAAGCATGCAGACAGTAGTGACAATACATGCTGCGAGAGCTTCCGCGAGCAGAGCGGTGATTCCTACAGTAATTCAACAGCTCATCCAAGCAAGACAATCAGTATTGATTGTGAGGCCGTAAAGTGCATCTATAATGAGAATTACAGATGTAAGGCTGAGCACGTAGATATCACAGGAAATCGAGCAATGGCAAGCACAGATACAGCTTGTGCAACATTTAAAGAAAAGTAAAAATGTTATTGACAGAGGGCGGATACTATGCTAAAGTATATTGTGTTTGAGAACAAACATATTATGCAAGCAGAGTATCCGCTCTCACCCTATGGCAATTAGGCTTATAGGCGTTCATATATTTGAGATTCGCTTTAGTGCGGATTTTGGTTATGGAATTTATAGGTGGATAGTCTGACTATCCACTTTTTTTGTACAAGAGTGCGTATGGACTTTGCTACATGCACTCGGCGCAACGAGCAAGACGATATCTGCTCGATATATATTTCTTATGGAGGTGTAAGGTTATTAGCGATTTAATGATTAACGAACAAATTAGAGACAAGGAAGTACGTGTGATTGGCGAGGATGGCGAGCAGTTAGGTATTATGTCAGCGAAGGAAGCATTAAAGCTTGCTGAAGAGGCTGGTGTGGATTTGGTAAAGATTGCTCCGACAGCGAAGCCACCTGTATGTAAGATTGTTGATTACGGTAAGTTCAAGTATGAGCAGACCAGAAAAGAGAAGGAAGCTAAGAAGAAGCAGAAGGTAATTGACGTTAAAGAGATTCGTTTATCTCCAAATATCGATACTAATGACTTGAACACTAAGATGAATGCCGCAAGAAAGTTTTTGGCTAAAGGCGATAAGGTTAAGGTAACACTTCGTTTCAGAGGACGTGAGATGGCGCATATGCAGAATAGCAAGCACATCTTAACAGAGTTTGGTGAGAAGCTTAGCGATATTGCAGTCGTTGAGAAGGAACCGAAGGTAGAAGGAAGAAGTATGACGATGTTTTTAGCTGAGAAACGCTAAGCTGTTAGAGTAACAGACAGTTTGTACAGTTAAAATAGATGAATTATTTAGTTTAGGAGGAAATAACTATGCCGAAAATGAAAACAAACAGAGCAGCTGCAAAACGTTTTAAATTAACAGGAACAGGTAAGTTAAAGAGAGAAAAGGCTTACAAGCGCCATATCTTAACAAAGAAGTCAGCAAAGAGAAAGAGAAATCTTAGAAAAGATGCTATGACAGATGCAACAAACGTTAAGAATATGAAGAAGATTTTACCATATTTATAAGGTTTAGTTAGGAGGAATAAGAGATGGCAAGAATCAAAGGCGGTTTAAACGCAAAGAAGAGACATAATAGAGTATTAAAGCTTGCAAAGGGATATAGAGGAGCAAGATCTAAGCAGTACAGAGTAGCTAAGCAGTCAGTTATGAGAGCATTAGCTTCTTCATACGCTGGTAGAAAAGAGAGAAAGCGTCAGTTCAGACAGCTTTGGATTGCTCGTATCAACGCTGCAGCTAGAATGAACGGTTTATCATACAGCAAGTTCATGTATGGCTTAAAGCTTGCAGGTATCGAGATGAACAGAAAGATGTTAGCTGAGATGGCAGTTAACGATGCAGAAGGCTTCAAGACATTAGCAGAGCTTGCAAAGTCTAAGTTAGCTTAATTTTAATACTTATAGAGAATATTTACCCCCGAGGATTATCCTCGGGGGTTTTTGTATAAGTGCGCCTAGTTTATTGCATCCGTAAGTAAGGCTTCTTCTAAGAACTTTCGTGAAAAGATAAGAGCAATGGAGATACATAAGAAAACGGGATGTAAGATAGACATTATAGCGGAAATGCTTAATCCATTGATTCGAGGATGGATGAATTATTTTGGAAAGTTTAATGCGTCAGCGATGAAACAAACGTTACAGTGTATTGAAAGAAGAGTTGTAAAATGGGCAATGTGTAAATACAAAAATTTTCGTGGAAGACGACGGAGAGCAGAAAAATGGCTCTGCGCTGTGAGAAAACGAGAGCCAAAGCTTTTTGCTCATTGGAGCATTCTTTATTCGTATTGTTGAATGATAAGAGCCGTATGAAAGGAGACTTTCACGTACGGTTCTGTGAGAAGTTTGAGGTGGGATTCTTCTTACTTACTCGACTGAGAGGACGGCGGTTAATCACCGCCTCCTACTCGATTGGGATACTTCGTTCCTATTATACAAAAAGCTCCGTGAGGGATGCACACTCGCGTGAAGATGAAATATGTCGCAAAGCGACCGTGCCCGGCGTGGGAATGTACGGTAAGCACATTCTTTGTTATGGGTGCGCCTAGCGGTGCACGTTTTTAACGGTATGGCTTGGTAGAAGCGTGGGGGTATCCAATTGACTGCTTTGAGCATGCTACAAGTAGGTATATTTGAGGGAAGGTACATGTAACAGTCAAAGTTTATTATAAAGCCAGCAGTTATCTTGAGATTGTGTATATACATTTTTTTTATTATGTAGTACACAATTTGGGGTGAGTTTCAAAAGAAAGTGGATGTCTTTAGTGGCTCTTTGTGTATATAGAAAAAAATAGCTGTCTGCTACACACAAAAATGGATAAATCTTGTGTATATAGCGTTACTTTTTTTGTATATACACAAAGAGTGGTGAATTGAGGCTAAAAGTTGCCTTTTGACAAGAGATTTTGTGTAGTGGAAAAGAGTTTTTCTCTATATATACAAAATGAGAAGAAAAAGAAATTACACAGCAGATAATGGCAGATTACCTTTATGTAACGAGGCAAAATTCAACTGTTGGTTGTAAAGAAATAGACAGAATAAGTATGGAGAAAGCGTAGTGTGTATGCTATATTTTGATAAATGCTTGAGGAGGTAGAAAAAAGATGGGTAATTTAGCTAAGGAGATTTATAAATGTTCTCATTTGGAAGGGGAATTTAAGTTAAGATCCGGAAAAACATCAAAAGAGTATTTTGATAAGTATAGATTTGAAGCAAATCCACAAATATTACGTGAGATTAGTAAGCGGATGAAAGAATTAATTCCAGAAGCAATTGACTTCTTAGCAGGTTTGGAAATGGGAGGAATACCTTTGGCGACTGCCATTAGCCTGGTCTCCAATCATGATGTCTTGTTTGTAAGAAAACAAGCGAAGGAGTATGGAACTTGCAAAGTGGCAGAAGGGAAAGATTTTTCGGGAAAGAAGATATGTATCATTGAAGATGTAGTAACTACCGGAGGACAAATAGTGAAAAGTGTTCAGGAGCTTCGGAATCAGGGCGGTATAGTGGAAGATGTAATATGTGTCATTCAAAGAGAGGAAGATGCGACAGCACGTTTAGAAAAAGAGGGACTACGATTAAAAGCTCTTTTTAGGATGGATGAACTAAAGAAAAGTATGATTGATAGCTAAGAACAATATGATGCAAAAAGGAGAGTAAACACATATGGTTACAATAGGGAATAAAATCAAGGTATTACGTAAGAACAAAAATATGACACAAGAACAATTGGCAGAAGTACTATCAGTATCTTCACAAGCTGTAAGCAAATGGGAAAATGGACTATCAGCACCAGATATTGAATTATTACCTATTATTGCAAGATTCTTCGGAATTACAATGGATGAGTTTTTTAACTATCGGTTGGATGCTCTGAATTATAAAGAGCGCTTTATCCGATTTATGGTAGATAACGGCATCCTGAGGTTTGGAGAGTTTACATTACAAAGTGGTAGGATATCACCATACTATATTGATACGCGTAATTGCAGAGCGGCATCACAGATTACAAAGCTTGGGAAGTTTTATGCAGAGTGTATGAGAGAAAATAATGTACAATCACAAGTATTATATGGAGATGGGAATAGAGAAATTCCGTTGGTGATTGCTACCGGTATGGTTTTGTTCGAAAAATATGGAGAGGATGCAAAATGTTATTTAAATAAAATAACTCCGGAGGAGATAAAAAAGTATGATTCTATAACAATTATTGAAGACACAATTACAGTCGGTAAAGACTTGCGAAGTTTATTGGAAGAATTAAGAAAGTATTCTACAGATAAGGAAATCAATGTAATTGTATCAGTAGACAGGCTGGAGAAGGATGAAAAGCTGCATGACACGGCATTTGTAAGACTTGAGAAAGAATTTAAGGTAAGAATATATTCAGTTGTAACCATGTTAGATATCATAGAGGCAATGAAAAATGGTGTGATTTCAAATGCGGAATATTTGGATGCAATGTTACAGTATAGAGATACCTATGGTGGAGTATAAATATAATTTTTAATAATAATGTTGTGTTGAGATAAGATACCGAAACTTGGTATAAGTGTGAAGGAAAGACCTGGTGATTGTATGTTGATAGATGATTTAGTAAATGAAGTTAAGAGAAAGAAAAATCCATGTATTGTAGGATTAGACCCGGAATGGGATAGACTGCCGAATTGTTATAGACAGCTCAGTAAATCGAAATCAGAGATAGTACTACAATGGGCAAAGGATGTTATAGATGCAATTTGCGATATAGTGGTAGCGGTGAAGCCTCAAATGGCATTTTATGAGGTCTATGGAGCGGAAGGGTATCGGGTGTTTGAAGAAGTGGTTGCCTATGCGCATTTGAAGAATCTAATTGTAATAGATGATAGCAAAAGAAATGATATTGGAAATACAGCCAGGGCATATGCAAAAGCACATTTATCACGAAAGGGAACGATTAATGCAGACTTTTTGACAGTATCTCCTTTTTTGGGGATGGATAGTATACAGCCTTTTGTAGATACGGCACTGGCTGAGGATAAAGGTATTTTCATATTGGTAAAGACCTCAAATCCGGGTTCCACAGAGATTTCTGAGGCGATAAATCAAAAAAATCAGAAGATAAGCGATTGGTTAGGTGAATGTGTAAGGGAGTTTGGAAGTCAATGCGTAGGAGCGAGTGGATATTCAGCGATAGGAGCAGTAGTGGGAGCGACCTTTCCGGAGGAAGCGGAGACGTTGCGAAAAATTATGAAAAACAGTTATTTTCTGGTTCCGGGATATGGAGCGCAGGGAGGCAGTGCTAAAGATATTATAGCATGTTTTAATGAAGACGGATTAGGCGCATTGATTAGCTCTTCAAGAGGAATATTGTACAAGTATAGCGATATCGAAGAATATGATGGCAGTATAGAGATGTATAAAGAAATTGTACGAATGCAGACAGTCAAAATGCAGCAAGAGGTTTATGATGTGTTGAAAATGTATTGTAAAGAAATGTTATATTGAGTGTGCTATTCAGGAGCAGACTCGAAAATCGAAGATTTTTGAGTTAATTGGCTTTTGCTAAATAGAAAAAATAAAGAAAGGGACTTCGAATGCAAGCATTCAAGGTGTTTTCTTTAGGTTTGTCTGCTTGACTTTAAGAGGATAAAATGTTACACAATTCCTACAATTTAAACCATAAGAGGGAGTTGTAGTGCTAATAAATGGCTTAAATTAAGGTTTTTTGTACGGAAATAAAAACATACAAAAAAACTACAATTTGCTGTTGACATTATGAAAATGACATGATAAGATAACATTCGTCGCTGAGATACAGCAACTTACAAAAGAGCTGATGAAGCGACAACAAAGTTTCTTGAAAAAGAAAATGTAAAAAGAAAATAAAAAAGTGCTTGACAAACGATGACATAACATGATAAGATATCAAAGTTGCGTCTGACAGACAAGCAACAAGAAAGAAACAGAACCTTGACAAATAAACAGTAATGCAAC
>JAZNMO010000197.1:0-55005 GCA_045579665.1 Lachnospiraceae bacterium | reverse complement strand
CAACCACAACTGCATCTAATAAGACAAGTAAGCCGTTAAAATATTTCTGATTATCTTTTATCAATATAAATCACCCTTACTTTGCGCAACACTACCATGCACACGATACATTTTACATGATTTATACAAAAAGTACAACTTTAAATTTAACTTAAAAAAGCATTTTAAACAAATTTATCCATAGTTCGACCTGTATCTTTGCATAATTTTGCAACCTTTTTGCGCAAAATTTAACTTTATTACTTTTGCCTTCACTTCCAAAGCAAAGCTTTACTCCCTGATATATTCCCTTTGCATACTCACTGCCCATTCCTTTCATCGTAAAGAATAGCAATTTTATCCCATAACCCGCCAGCAAAAAAGGTAAATTAAGTATCAGCTGTAGTATGGGCATGTTCTTATATACAATATAAACACTATTACGTGATGCCAGCGAAGTCTTGAATGAGTTATATCTGGAACCGCTGGTTGCACTTCCCGCATGATACACCACCGCCTCTGCTGCATAGCAATTGCGATATCCATGGATTCGCGCCCGATATCCTACATCGATATCCTCCAGATATGCAAAATGCTGCACATCAAACAATCCAATCTCTTCGAAGTATTCCCTTCTGTATATTGCTGCACCTGCACAGGCTGCAAACACATCGCAATTCTCCTCGTATAGCGACGGATGCTTTCCCTTACCTCTCGCAAACGCCCAGCCTAATGCACAATAATAATCCCCTGCGTCATCCAGCTTCTCCTTATCGTGCAGGGCTATCATCTTTGCACTTGCAGAAAAGATTCTACTATCCGACTGCATAAAATGCTCCAGTTTTTCTACACAGTCCGGCTCAACCTCTGTGTCATTATTCAGTAGGAACACATAAGGTGTTTTACTCGCCTGTATACCTTGATTCACCGCATAGGAAAATCCCATATTCTCTACATTCTCTATCAAAGTCACCTGTGGATACTGTTCTTTCATCAGCTCAAGGCTTCCGTCCTTAGAAGCATTATCCACTACAATTACTTCCATATCCGTAACGGTTCCTGCATACAGACTGTCGAGGCATGCTGCGATATACTTTATTCCATTATAATTAGGTATTACTACTGTAGTCAGTGCCACTTTCACAATCCGCCTTCCGTTCCGATATCCTACTACACCTTCACTACTGCCTCCGGGTCAAGCACCAGTCTTCCTCCCCCGGCTCTTAAATGCTTACATAATGTTTTACTAAGGCTATTGATTTCTTCTGCCGTCAGCTCCTGAAGCCACTGTGGCTGCTCCTTTTTTGCCAAACCCAACGTATTAACATAAGCATGACCTGTTATCTCTTCATAAACAGACTTATATTTTTCACTCACTGCAAGATTACGAATATCAAGAAATCTTACATTCTGATACAAGTCCATTCGATTCATATATCCTGCGTAAATAATCGGCTGACCTTTATAAATGCCACTTGCGACTTTTCCCTTGCACACAATATAACCGCCTACAGCAGCCACATCCTCTCTATGTGCAAAAATATCATCACGATACGCTATTCTGTAAAATCCAAGATGTTTACTATGACGAACATCAGCCTTCCATCCCATTCTTTTTACAAAATCAGTCAGCGCATTTCTTCCTGCTTCATAAGCGTACATCTTGCTCTGTGGATTCACCGCCGTAGAAGCATCATGACATCTCCAATGATACAACACCTTTGGAATATGCATGATATAATCCTCCATGCAGCTGATACTGCCTTCCTTCTCCTGTAGCCATAAGCCGCTTACAATACGAAGAACCAAATCATAATCCTGCGCACCATCATACTCCTTACGAATCTGCAGCTTCTGCAACAGCTCTGTCTTAATCATACTAAAATGACAGATATAATTGTTACTCAAAATCAAATCCGGATTAAAGTCCGGCTTAAAATGAGGTTCAAAATAATGTTCTCCCTTAGAATCACTCTTATCCTCATCTGAATAAATCAACAGGGGAACAATCCCCTTTGCCTTTGCCTCATGAATTGCCTTTGCCATTTCAAAAAGAGCATCTAAAGTCAACAGGTCATCATGATCTAAAAGGCCACAATAATCTCCTGTAGCAAATGCCAGTGCCTGATTGGTATTCACTGAAATCCCACCATTCTCAGGTAAACGTTCATATCGAATACGCTCATCCTGATATGCTGCTACGCAATCCTCTACAATACTACTTTCGCTTCCGTCCGCTATAATAAGCTCCCAGTTCTCATAGCTTTGCCCCAGACAGCTTTCTATTAATGCTATCAGGTATTCCTGTCTGGTCTCATAGGCCGGAACAATAATAGAAAACTTTGTCATAAATGACACTTGTTCCTTCTTCTGTTGTATGAGTCTTTCCTTAGTCGGCTCCTCATAGCGATAGTCCGCATGATACTTCGCAATCACGCGCTCACACGCCGCAAAAAAAGCTTCTTTATATCCATTTTTCTTACTGTAATTAATTGTTTTTCTTATATTCTGAATAACAGACACTTTTTTACCTTCCCGTATACGCACCTTATGGGACCGCGATATTTCGCCGTCCCATAAGTTATATTTTCACATTACGATTATTCTATTACTGCCTTTACAGCATCTGTAAGTGCTACTACCTTAGCTTCTGCATCCTCAAGATTTGTTCCCTTAACACCCATGTAGAACTTAATCTTTGGCTCTGTACCTGAAGGTCTTGCACAACACCATGAATCATCTGTTAAATCAAAGTAAAGTACATTAGACTTTGGAAGTCCTGTAGAATATTCCTTACCTGAAGCAAGCTCTACAATCTTATCATTCTGATAATCACGTACTCTTACTACCTCTAATTCACCAAACTGCTTTGGAGGGTTGTTTCTTAACTTATCCATCATCGCTGCAATCTGCTTTGAACCATCAATTCCCTTTAAGGTAATTGCATACTGAGTCTCCTTATAGTAGCCATACTTCTCATAAATCTCAAGCATCATATCATATAAGGTCTTACCCTGCTTCTTACAATATGCTGCAACCTCACACAGACACATAACTGCAACAACAGCGTCCTTATCTCTTGCATGAGTACCGGCAAGACATCCATAGCTTTCCTCAAGACCAAATACATAGTTATTAGAACCCGTCTCCTCAAACCACTTAATCTGCTCACCGATAAACTTAAAGCCTGTTAATACCTCGATTAACTTCACACCATATGCATTCGTAATTGGTGCTGTCATGTTGGTTGTTACAATAGTTGTAACAAGTGCCGGATTAGCCGGCATTGTTCCTGTTGCAGTTCTTTCTCTTAAGATGTACTCTGCAATCAGCATACCTGACATATTACCTGTAAATGCCTTATACTCGCCGCTTGCTGTATCATAAGCGTAGATTCCAAGTCTGTCTGCATCAGGGTCAGTTGCAAGAACGATATCTGCATTCTTCTCCTTAGCAAGTCTTAATGCATAAGTAAATGCCTTTGGATCCTCTGGGTTTGGATAATCCAATGTAGTAAACTTAGGGTCAGGATTCTCCTGCTCCGGTACTACATATACATTCTTAAAGCCTAACTCCTCTAAGATTCTTCTAACAGGCTTATTTCCTGTACCACAAAGAGGTGTATATACAATCTTAATATCATCTGCTACTTCCTTAATAACCTCAGGATGGATAATCTGCTTCTTAAGCTCTACCATATAAGCATCATCGATTTCCTTACCGATTACTTCATATAAGCCTGCCGCAATAGCCTCCTGCTTATCCATAGTCTTTACTGTATGATAATCTGTTACTGCCTGAACCTCTGCAATAATCTCCTTATCCTTAGGTGCTGTAATCTGAGCGCCATCCTCCCAGTAAACCTTATAACCGTTATACTCTGGTGGATTGTGGCTTGCTGTAATTACAATACCTGAAATACATCCTAACTTTCTAAGAGCAAAGGAAAGCTCAGGTGTTGGTCTTAAAGACTCAAACACATATGCCTTAATTCCATTTGCAGCCATACAAAGAGCAGCCTCATCTGCAAACTCAGGAGACATGAATCGTGAATCGTATGCAATCGCAATCCCCTTCTTCTGTCCATTCGCCTTAATAATATAATTTGCAAGACCCTGAGAAGCCTTTCTAACTGTGTAAAGATTCATACGGTTTGTACCTGCTCCGATAACGCCACGAAGTCCACCTGTACCAAACTCAAGCTCTTTATAGAAACGATCCTCTATCTCTGCCTCATTATCCTTGATTGCTAATAATTCATTCTTGGTATCCTGATCAAAATAATCATCTTCCAACCAAAATTTAAATTCATCCATATAGCTCATATTACGCCCTCCATTTTCATTATGTTTTCACATAGATTCTCAAACAATTTCACACTTTATTTCATTATTAATTAAACCAAAAATTTGCCAGTTTTTCAATAAAATATCTATAAAAAAGCTATTTCGACAGTTTTTAGGTCTATTATGTTAACTTCTTTAAATATTTTATACAAAATTTACTCAGTAAATGCTCTAAGTGAATAATCGCTATGGTCTAATGAGAAATTTGGATTATAGTAAGGATCGCCTTTTTCCAAAATTTCAGCCCACTTCTCCTTAAATACAGCACACTCTTCATTATATCGCTCTGCCTTAGAAGCATCCTGCACATCACTGCCTCTTGATGCCGATTCAAAATGATATAGCTCTGCAAATGGAGTGAATACATTTAAATATCCCTGCTCTCTAAGCTTTAAACAAAGGTCTACGTCATTGAGTGCAACCTTAAAGCCTTCATCCAATCCGCCTACCGCATCATACAATGCCTTCTTCACCATCAGACATGCGCCCGTCACTGCTGAAACATTCTGCGCATAACAGAGTCTTCCCATATAGCCAAGATTATCCTTCCCCATCTTATAATGAGTATGTCCTGCGGTTCTGTGCGCCCCAAGTCCAAGAACAATTCCCGCATGCTGAATGGACTTATCCTCATAATAGAGCTTGGCTCCTACCGCCGCAACATCCTCCCGCTGCGCATACATAAGCATAGCTTCTAACCAGTTCATTGTAATAACCTGTGTGTCATTATTGAGAAGCAGCAAATATTTGCCCTCTGCATACTGCGCACCAAAGTTATTAATCTTAGAGTAATTAAACTCACCCTCATAGATAACCACACGAATCTTTGGATTACTTTCAAGCGTCTTATAATAATCAAAGGTTGCCTTCTCTGTACTATTATTCTCTATAATAATAACCTCATAATTCTCATAAGTAGAACGCTCTAAAATAGACGAAATACAACGCTTCAAATCCTCGATATGGTCCTTATTCGGAATCAGAATAGATATCTTATCCTCACTCTTAATCTCATACTTTATCTCAAAGATGGTATCAAAGGCGCGTGTACTCTTAATCTCAAAATTAGCAAATCCACACTTCTGCAAGTGCTCTGCCACTGCGCCCTTAGCCGCCGGTACCGCATAAGGCTTTGCATCAATACCGCTTGCTACACTGCCTGCATGACTTCTCCAATAATACATAATTCGTGGTACATGAACAATATGCTTGGCGTTTGCAGTAAGACGAAGAATCATATCATGGTCCTGACTTCCGTCGAAGCCACTTCTAAAAAGCTCTGTGCCATCCAAAAGTTCTCTTGAAAATACGCTAAAATGGCAAATATAGTTGTTTGCTCTCAGATTATCAATAGAGAAATCCGGCTTAAAATGCAGGGTCAGCATATTATTGATACTATCCCCTTTAAAGGTGGTTTCATCACAATAAATATAATCTGCATTCTGCTCATTAATTACCTTTACATACTCATATAAAACCGATGGATGCAAAATATCATCTTGATCGAATAAACCAATATACTCACCGGTTGCAAGCTTCAGACATTCATTGGTATTTCCCGCAATACCGCCATTCTTCTCTAAACGCTTATAAACAATTCGTCCATTTGCCTTTGCTGCATATTCTTTACAGATTTCTTCGATATAATCATGCTCTGCATCGGAACCATCTGCCAGACAAAGCTCCCAGTTCTCATAGGTCTGGTTCATCACCGAATCCAGCATCTCAATCTGAAACTCACGCTTATTATTCCAAAGAGGTACAAGAATACTAATCTTTACCTCACGTTCAAACTTTGTTCCACGCTGTCTTGCCGCCTCTTCCGGAGTAGGAAAGCTTGCTGTTCCATGCTGCAGCCTAATTCCTTTGTCTCTTTGCTTCTGTTTGAGCTTTCTAACAATGTTACGCGGACCACCCACATTTCTAACTCTGCGATACAGATTAATTCCTCTGTGCATTCCCATTCTTAGCGGTGCAGATGCCCTCCACATAGGATTGTTCTTAATTCTGTCTAATTGAAACTGCAGACTATCTGCTTCATTCTTGGCATCCGCCAGTCTTCCTGCAAGAGACGCACTTCTTACTTTCTCCTGCTGATATGCTTCTTTATAAAAAGAAAGCTCTTCCTCCGGTGTATTCCATTCCTTTTCCATGCCGGACCTCCATCTTCTATCTTAAATTACTATAGCTTTATCAGCTCCTGTGTCCAACAAAGCATCTGTTTATTCTCTCCCTGTGCCAGTATTCCAATTCGATACTCACCCTTTGGCAGTTCCTTCTTATCAAGGTGTATCTGTATTCCTGAAAGCTTAGTGTGAAGTGTCTGTGTATCCTCTGCAAAAATGTGTGACACATCCTCCCTTAACCACGGTTTGGCCTGTATTCTTACTGTCGTTCCATCATCCTGCTTCTGCAAAATAACATACCTATCCAACAGTGCATTGTCATATTTCTGCAATACATACCAGCCTCTGATTGTAAGCAGTTCATTTTCTTCTTCAATCGCATCTATGCTGACCATAGAAAGCGACTGACCGCTTAGCTTTCTAAGCAGCTTATTAGAAAAGACTCTTGGAAGACTCTTAACCTCCTCGATTTCTCCCATCATATCATATGGATATAAATATTGACAGTGATAATCTGTATCCTTTTTATATTGTACTAAATGTCTGCTATAAAAAGGATCATATCCTTGAAACGCTTCATGCTTTTCATATAAACAGGACATCTCCTTTGCAAGCCTTTTCTTCTTCTCTACCGTATCATCCTGTCCACGGCTCAATGACTCATGATGAAGCAAAACAGCATCATTTCTAATTACATTGTAATAGCCTGCTTCATATAACTTCATACACAAGTCTACATCATTATACGCAACTGCCAGACTCTCATCAAAACCGCCAACCTTCTCAAAACGCTCTCGTTTTACCAAAAGACACGCAGCTGTCACAGCAAGCATATTATAGGTAACACAGTTATGCCCATGATAAAGAATTCCATCATCCTTCATTCCACCAAGCTTATGAGCAGGACCAATTCCCATATTGGTAATCCCCACATGCTGTATCACATAATCTCCTGAAGCTGTCTGTGGATAATAAAGCTTTGCTCCTACTGCTCCTGTCCATGGCAATGCTGCCTGTCCCAACATTCTTTGAAGCCAGCTTCCCTCCATAATCTCAATGTCATCATTTAAAAAGAGCAGGTACTCACCAGTGGCTGCCGCCGCTCCTTTGTTACACATTCTCGAAAAATTAAAGTCTTCTTTCTCATAAAGGTATAAAAATCCATATCGCTTCTGTAGTTCTCGTAGTTTTATACACTGCTCATCACAGCTTCCGTTATCCACTACAATCAGCTCGTATTCCACTCCTACAGTCTGACTTACCAATGTTTTCAAGCATCGTTCCAGTACCCTATCATTATCCTTACTAGGTATGATAATCGACACCTTTGCGTTTTTAGGAATTGCATATGCAATTTGATAAATTCCATGTTCTTTTTTGTCTTTTGAAATTTTCGCTTCCAAACCGCATCTCTCAAGAGCATTTATTTTTATTTTTGCAAGTTGTTCTTGCACTCCTCGCAATTCTTTCTCTTTCTCAAGACTCTTATTAGTAAATAGTATCTCCTCCAGATGTCCTATCTGTTGTGCCTTCTTTGCTATCTGCAACACCGCATCATAAATATTGCAAAAAGCATCTGTACTTCCCAGCCACGCTATCTCCTCTAAAAGCTTAGTTCGAAACGCAATTATATTACCAAAATAAAAGAAGGATAATAATGTATCCGGAGAATACTCCGGCTTAAACCACGGTTTTCCACGATACAATCCACTATCCCGGAAGCGATAGCCCTCCGCCTGCTCTGTTTCCTCGATTCCATACAGTTCATAAAGACTACCAAGATAATCTTCATCTGCATACATCATATCTATCTCTACGTTACTTTCAAAATAGTTTGCCACAATACGCTTGATATTCTCATGCGCATATCCCAAATCTGAAGTCAACAATACAACAGAACTCTCTTTGAGCTCTGAGGCATATCTTTCCTTAAAATCCTCTACGCAAGCAAAGAAGGGAAGCCACAACACACTTCCCTCTCTATGACCGAATAATGAATCATAATCATATTCACTTTTATATTCCTTAAGCCACTGCAAATAAGGGGTTTGCTGTTCAAAAAGTATTTGCTGATAGCTCTTTTGATTCATACTGATATCCATACCCTTCTATTCTATTACAATATTCTTCTCAGCACTCCTATAAAGCCTCTGTCTTGAGCATACATCCTTCGCCATCATCCATATCTCGTAAGTATCTGCCGGAAGTGTTCCTTCATAAATCCAACAGCAAAATCCCGTCATTTCAACATTAATCTGGTCTTCCATAATTGCTGCTACATCCTTTCGGTAACGCTTGGCAATCGGAATCTCCCATACTTTCCCCTTAGAGTTACGCAACAAGAGCTTCATCTCATATCTTGCATTGTCCGCTCCAGGCACAAATGCCCATCCCTTGAGCATATAATAACCCTTTCGCTTATTACCAATCTTTTGATACTCTGACTTACCACACTCTTCTATTGTAATCATGATAGCCTGATTGACACGTTTCATATTCGGCAATGGCTTACCTTCTGTCACCTTATCCTCATAACCGATAATATCTGCCAGTTCATAACCATCTATCCATCTGCAATCGTATTCCGGCTCTCCACTGTTCATAATCCAACCCACAAACGGATCCTGACGATAGAGCTTGGGATGGCGTCCAAATAGTACATCCTTCTCCGCCAAAAGTCTTGCAATCTTTGCCTTATCCTGCAAATCATCTCCACGACTCAAAGATTCATGATGATATAATATAACATCATTTCTTTGTA
Organism: Lachnospiraceae bacterium; assembly: GCA_045579665.1. GTDB lineage: Bacteria > Bacillota > Clostridia > Lachnospirales > Lachnospiraceae > COE1. The sequence goes on along the minus strand of JAZNMO010000197.1, from coordinate 45,793 downwards.
CGATATACAAGCCCTTCTGAATAATCCTAAAGCATAAATCAACATCATTATAGGCTACCTTAAGCCCTTCATACAAGCCACCTAAAGACTCCAATAAGGACTTCTTCATCAAGAGACATGCTGCTGTAGCACCTATCATGTCATAAACCAACTTATTTCTACCATAATAATACACTTCATTATCGTCCATCTTACGAAGCTTATGCCCCGGTCCGTCACAGGTATTAGTAATACCAACATGCTGAATGAGATTTGTATTCGGATACAAAAGCTTAGCTCCTACCGCGCCTACATGAGAAAGTGTTGCTTGTCCCAACATACGTGTCAGCCAGCTCTCCTCTATCACTTCCATATCATCATTTAACAATAGTACATATTCACCCTTCGCCTTTTTCCATCCAATATTGCACATCATCGAAAAATTAAATTCCATAGGCTGATATAGATAAGTAAATGCACACTCTTCTCTAAAGCTCTCAAGCATCATTCTCGCCTGCGCAGTGCTCCCGTTATCAATGACAATAATCTCGAAATTCTTATAAGAAGTCTTTGCATAAACAGAACGAATACACTGCTTTAAAACATCTACATTATCCTTAGAGGGAATAATAATGCTCACCAGAGGATTACCTTCTATACGATATAACGGATATGAATAGCCTGTCTTTTTATCCTGAACCAAGTCTGCTTTGACTTTACGCCTATCCAACGCCAATTCTCTGATAAAATCATAGTCCGAATCTGCCCCCCAAAGATTTCTTTCCAACATGACTTCACGCTCTACCTGTTCCTTATCAATACCCCTGCGATATGCATGAAATAAAATCTTTTCGATGTGTCCTGCTCGTTTTCCCTGCTCTGTAGCCTGTAAAACAAAATCATAAATATTCTGGCGCCATTCCTCCTGCGCCAACCACTTCAAATTTAAAAACGCTGACTTTCGTATTGCAAAGATATTACCAAAATACTGGAAGGAAAATAAAGTATCCGGCGACCACATAGGCTTCATCCATGGAGACATTCTATGCATAATCTCATTATCCGGCTCCTTGTCGTCTCCCTCAGGAAGCATCCATATATCTTCATCTGCATATACAATATCAATATCCTGATGCGTATCAAAATATTTTACAATCTCTTTAAAGGCACGTACCGAAATCTTTCCTTCCCTTGATACAAATACAACAATCTCCTTGCCAACATCAGCAAGCCGGAAATTCTCTGTACACTGTTCCATATATACAACAGAAAGAGAGGGGTAAGACTCCTCTGCCCCCTCTTTGTCAGATATCAGCTCCGTCTCGCGTACCCATGCCAGATAAGGATCTGACTGGCATTGCAAAGCACTTTGATACTCATTGATACAATTCTGATATAATTTATCCTGAATGGCTGCTTTTACCTTCTTAATCATATAGTCCCCCTAAACTAAAACAGCTTCTTTTTCTTCTTAGGCTCCTCTGTTGGCACCAGCAATGGCATCAAATCCTCAGGAAGTCCATAAATCTTCAACCTCAAGGAAACCTCCCTTGCTCCCTCACAGGCTATTACAATATTCGGATCCTGTGTTGCAAACACGATATAGCTATCATCCAGCCAACGTCCATTTACACTTATCTGCTCTTTTGCATAGGACTTTCCATCCACACAAAGCTCCTCAATGCGTACAATCGCATCAAAGGACCATGGATCAAAACGAAAACTTTTAATTCCCTCAGGTAGCGTTACCTTAGCAGCTATTGTATCCTTCTCTACAAAGCTATCCTTTATCAAAATAGAATTCTGCTCTGAAAATCCTTCTCCACAATCAAAGAATGCCTGTGAAATCTGTCTTATCGCATTATCCTCAAAGATACTTTCTAAAGTCGCTATATCATATACTTTATTACCAATATATTCACGCATATCACCAACTGCTGCACGCTGACCGGTAATATACTTCTGAAAATCCTTTTCACTTTGAATATAGTCCTCTATCTCACTATCTGTAAGCTGCAAAATATCACCAAACAGCATCTCACGGCATTTCTCGCGATTACCACCGCCTAACATATAGTTATAAAAGGCTCTAAAGGCAATCTCCTTTGCAGGAATAAGCTTTTCAAAGGACCACTCATAATCAATTACCTGCCACTTATCACCACTTACAAGAATATTGGGGAATACAAAGTCAAGATTACTTACTGCTTCGCTTTCACCATAAGTAAGCCACTGCATATACTCATTTACCAATGCTCCAAACCCCTGAACATCTCCTGCCTCAAGGCACTCATCCAGCAGCTCTTCCAAGGTCTTCCCCTTACAGAATGGGAAATACAAAGCAGAAGTCATCGTTTTACACTGATTAATCACTACCTTTGTTCCCTTATAACGCGCTGACAATAAATCATATGCTTTACGGGTATTCTTCAAATGCGGCACTGCGGCCATTGTATCAGGCGCCTTTTCCACATGCAAATCTCCAAAGGTATTCTTCATCATAGATGTTCTGATGGCCCATGGTTTTGCTCTATCATTAGAAAATTTACAATATACACATTCTGGAGTCTTTCCAACTACTACCAGATAGGAATTAGAAAACAACGGAAACTCCTCTTCATCAATAATCTGATCGAAGACACGCTTTTCGTCAAATAAAAGCATTCTGTCTCTGTCAAAATTTCTCAAATTCGTAGAAAGCTCGCCCTTCTTAGGAAGATATTGGTCTGAATAAATAGTTGACATAAACTTATAATCAGGATATGGGTAATAGAACGCATACTCGTCAATTCCCACCTTCTGCATAAGCTTCTCCAAGCCCTTCTTCGTAAAGGTTCTAGCTGAGCCGCCCTTCGGATATCCTTCTATACCTGAGAAAAACTGCGCATTATGATCCTCTCTGCAGCCCGCCCAGTACTTCAAACCAAACTTATTCTCAATTGCGATAATCATCCTGCCGTCTTTTGCACGATGCTGATTACATATTCTCATAAAGTCTTCATATGGCGTATTACCACCAATATAAGACTGTCCATATTCAAAAACACCCACTAAGAGAACATAGTCATAATCACATGGAAGCTGTGGTTCAATCTCTTGAAAATTACCCACCATAATCGTAATATTACTCATATCCTGATTACGATATGCATTCATAAGACTTCTTTTCTTAGAAAGCTCAATACAGGTTACATGCGCTGCTTTTTTTGCCAATGCACCTGTAATCGCACCGCATCCCGAACCGATTTCTAACACCTTATCCGTCTTCTTAATCGGAAGCCAGTCTATGATATTAGTTCTGAATGGCGATAAATGATAAAATATCGGCCAGCTTTTCTTCTTCTCTATAATTTCAGGATACTCTTCTTGTGAATGATTCTGAATAATCTCCAACAATTCATCCTCTATTGCTCCATCTGAATATTTGTCCTCACCCGGATAATATGTCAAATCCAGTACTACATTTCCTATCTTCTCTGTCATGTGGAATGCTCCTTATGCCTTTTTATATTGAATCACATTGTTCTTCTCTACAACATCCTCTACCGTAATCGTAGTATTCATATCGTAGTATCCGACTGTATTCTTATCAGAAATAACCGTTATATCTAACGCATCATATAATCTATGATATACTTGGAAATCATTTCCATCATAGCCTGTCACACCAAAGGAAAGCAGATACTCTCCCCCCTGCAGAGACATCTTTTGTGTAAAGGTAACCGCTTTCACCGTGCCTGCCCCAACCGGCTCAAGAAACGCCTTTTCAAACATGGTATTGGTTCCTGTAATCTCTGTACCCTTTGCATTCTTTATAGAAAATGCAAAAATCGGTGCAGGAAGATTCTCCTCAAAACGTACCCGCATATGAATATTGAATTCACTTCCCTTAATAATCGAAGTCGACCGGGTTCCTCTGTCATCTGTCAGATAAAACTCCTCTATCACAGCACTCTTCGTTCCATACTCTAAGAGCTTAGACTTCTCTTCCTCTGTCTTATCCTTTCTGACTGCTGCCTGTATATCCGCATCATTCAAAAGGCTATTCTCAGACTTCGATTCCGGTAACTCATACTGTCCAACCAGAACTCTCTTAAAGTCATCAATCATTTCCTTTGCAGAGCCTTCTCCAAGCTTAGTTCCACGGTTCAACAGAATCACTCTGTCACAGTACTTTGCAATACTACTCAAATCATGACTTACAAAGATAATAGTCTTCCCCATCTCCTTGAACTCATCAAACTTATGATAACACTTTGCCTGAAAGAATACGTCTCCTACTGATAATGCCTCATCTACAATCAGAATCTCCGGCTCAATATTAATCGCTACAGAAAAAGCAAGACGCACAAACATACCACTAGAATAGGTCTTACATGGCTGATTCACAAAATCTCCGATATCTGCAAAATCCAAAATATCCTGCAAACGCTCGTCAATCTCCTGCTTAGAGAAACCATTCATCGTACCCTGCAGATAAATATTCTCCATACCGGTATACTCCATGTTAAAGCCGGCTCCCAGCTCCAACAAAGCCGAGATTCGTCCCTGTACATTGACATTACCACTGGTCTGATTCAAAACACCTGTTATAATCTTAAGAATAGTCGATTTACCGGAACCATTCGTTCCGATAATACCAAGACATTCACCCTTCTTCACATGAAAGCTCACATCAGAAAGCGCAAAATGCTCTCGATACTTCTTCTCTCTTGTTAAGCCCAAGGATTCCTTTAATCTATCCATAGGCTTATCATAAAGCTTATATACTTTACTCACGTTTTCTACCGCAATTGCGATTTCCTCACGCTTCTGATTCATATCTTAATCTCCATACTTGCGCCGATTACAGCACATCTGCAAAATGCACCTTTAACCTGCGGAAAATAAGCGCTCCCACGCCAAATAAAACTACTGTTACAATCCAAAAATACATCGTAGAATAGAAGTCCTGCCAGAACCATGTCTGCTCATACATGGCACTGCGATATCCGTTTACAATGTAGAATATTGGATTAATCTTAATAACCGTCTGCACAATTGGATTCTCAAATCTTGTAATATTCCAAAGAATCGGAGTTGCCCACATACCAACCTGTAACGCAATACTGACAAGCTGTGTTAAATCTCTGAAAAAAATTACAATTGCACAGGTAGAATAGCTGATTGCCAGTACAATCATAAACATACAAAAAGTATAGTATGGCAGCTGTATCAAATAAATACTTGGCTCATATCCATAGATAAAATACACCACCAGCATAAACGCTACAAAAAACAAATGTGTAAAGGTTGCCGCAATAATCTTAATAATTGGAATAATACTAATCTTAAAAACAACCTTCTTTACAAGATAACTGTACTCTAACAACGAAGTCATTCCATTATTAATTGCTTCCGAAAAATAAAACCACGGAACCAATCCTGCCATCAGCCACAGCAGATACGGCACATCAATACCCTGTGACAAAAATTCTCTCTTGGCATTCATAATATAGTCAAACACAAACCAGTATAAAACCACTGTAACTACCGGCTGTACAAATGCCCAGATTCTTCCAAGATAAGAACCTGCATATCTTGTCTTAAAGTCATTCTTGGCAAGCTTCCAAATCAAATGTCTGGACTGCCATAGCTCTACGGGTAACGATACAATCCTGTCATAAAAGCGCCAGAATACTGCCACTGCTACCGCTATAATCACACAGGCAATGGCTTTCTTTACATTTTCCTCCTGTTGAACAGCCAGGGGATTATGATGCAACACAATGACTACTGCAAATATAAATGCAATGGCAGCCACTATTATTTTATTCGTTCTCTTAGATAATCCTGCTTTCATCGAAAGATTATTTCCCTTCTACATATGCCTTGATACCGCCATGAACCTTATCTTTCTCAGATAAAAGAATTTCCATGTCTTCGGAAATTGGCCATTCAATACCAATATCAGGATCATTCCACATCAATCCACCCTCATCATTTGGGTGGTAGAAATCCGTACACTTATAGCAGAATTCTGCATAATCAGATAATACTAAGAAACCATGTGCAAATCCCTTTGGAATAAAGAACTGCTTCTTGTTTTCCTCTGACAATAATACTCCATACCACTTACCGTAGGTCGCAGAACCCTCTCTTAAATCAACAGCCACATCATAAACTTCACCCTTAATTACGCGAACCAGCTTATCCTGTGGAAAATTCTTCTGAAAATGAAGTCCTCTTAATACGCCCTTCTTAGATGCAGACTGATTATCCTGTACAAATACATGGTCAATTCCTGCCTCCTTGAAGTCATTATAATTATAAGACTCCATAAAATATCCTCTGCTATCACCAAACACAGTTGGTGTAATAATCTTTAATCCTTCTATCTCACATGTTTCCACTGTAATCTTTCCCATATTTCCTCCTAAAAACCTAAATAACTTACATTCAAATCAACATTACCCTCAATGCCTGCAACACTACCCTTAGAGGTATACTGCCACATCTCGTAATGGTCATCATAAAGTGGTGTCTGTCTATACTCCGCAAGCCAGATTATATAATCGTTAATCTTTTCTGTATTTAACATGGTGTAATACCATGAACGGCTCGCATATACACCAGCCTCATAGCCAGCATTCTCAATTGTCTTACAGAAAGTCTCACAAACTGCAGTCCTAGTCTCTACATCTAGCCTGTCAGCTCTTCCATCTCCACCTGCCCCTTCTGTGTCAATAAAGATTGGATAATCCAACGCATAATCACCCAAAAGGCTGATTACCATACTGGCTTCCTCCACTGCTTCCACCGGAGTAACAGCCTGTGTGAAGAAATACACACCAACCTTAATTCCGGCCTCAGTTGCACCCTTAATATTCCGTGCAAAATAAGGATCTTCCACAAGATATCCGGAAGACGAACCACGATATCCACATCTGATAATCGCAAAATCCACACCCTCTGCTGCCACAAGCTCCCAGTCAATGTCCTTCTGCCACTTAGAAACATCAATCCCTAACTGAATCGGCTCTCCGCTTGCATCGGCCTCTAACAGCTTTGTATACTGTGTCTCATCCGCATCCTTATCCTGTACATCATTTGCATCCGTATCCTCAGCTTCTGTATCAATCTCAGACTCTGCCTTAATCAAATAGCTGATGTCTTCAATCGGAGTATACGTAATGTTTGCCTTAACAGAGACAGCTAATGGTGCCGCAACCTCATCAAAGCCCTCCTGCTTCTGCATAATAATCCTATAATCTCCTGCTTTCAGTCCGGATACATAGATAATTCCATCTTTATCCATATCCATATAGGTACCGACATCTTCTACGCTAATTCTAAAGTCATGTCCCTTTATCGGGTTCCCTGTCTTATCTACAATCCTCACTCGAATATCACGCTCTATAGAGGTTGCCATCATCGTAAGCTCTGCCATAGGCACTTCTGCTTCCTCCTGTGTCTCCTCTACAACCTGTACAATACCATCATATATCTTCTCTTCGGCATCAAAAAAGGTATTATCCTTCATAAATGCTGACAAATCCGCACCTTTGACCTTTCCATCTGCACCTGCTCCAAATTCTGAAATGTTGGAGCTGCTTCCTCATCTTTTACACCTTTTTTACCAATAATCTCCTGATAATTTACCAATACAATAGCTCCAACCACTACCAGTATTACCAAACTCAGAAGCAATATCGTAAGTCTTTTTGTCTTAGAGTCCATTCGCAACCTCTACCAAGTATTTTCCATATTCTGTCTTTAACAACGGTTGTGCCAGTTCAATTAACTGCTCTTTATTAATAAATCCACGCTTATATGCAATTTCCTCAATACATGAGATATAAAGTCCCTGTCTCTTCTGGAATGCTGAAACAAAATCTGCTGCCGCAAGAAGCATATCATGATTACCTGTATCCAGCCATGCAAATCCACGTCCCATAGTCTCAACCTTAAGATTGCCTCTGTTAAGATACTCATTATTAACACTTGTAATCTCAATCTCTCCACGAGCAGATGGCTTTACATTCTTCGCAATTTCAACAACACTATTGTCATAGAAATACAAGCCCGGAACTGCATAATTGCTCTTTGGATTCTCCGGCTTCTCTTCGATGGAAAGTGCATTACCCTCTGCATCAAATTCAACTACGCCATACTCTCTTGGATCTCTTACATAATATCCAAAAATAGTAGCTCCATCCTCTTTCTCAGTACGCTCTGCAACAGTTCTAAGAAGCTTAGAAAAGCTCTGTCCATAGAAAATATTATCTCCCAATACCAAGGCTACTGCATCCTTACCAATAAACTCCTCACCGATGATAAATGCATCCGCCAAGCCTCTTGGCTGCTCCTGAATCGCATATTCAAAGCGCATACCAAGCTGTGTACCATCTCCCAACAACTCCTGAAATACCGGCAAATCTCTAGGCGTTGAAATAATTAACACCTCTCTGATACCTGCTAACATCAATGTTGATAACGGATAGTAAATCATCGGCTTATCATATACCGGCATAATCTGCTTAGAAATTGCTTTTGTTAAAGGATACAGTCTTGTACCCGAACCACCTGCTAAAATAATACCTTTCATCTGTTTCTCCTTTTCTTCTCTCCCATTTATTACACGCCGAATGGGAACGCCAAAATCAGTCCTCCTCTGACCTCAACGTCCCCACATAATAGCTTATGCTTATTTATACATTTCTTCGTAATACTTCTGGTAATCACCGCTTGTTACATTCTTCATCCACTCTTCATTCTCAAAGAACCAAGCAATCGTCTTCTTAATACCTTCCGCAAACATAGTCTCAGGCTCCCAGCCAATCTCTGCCTTAATCTTGTCTGGTGCAATCGCATATCTTCTGTCATGTCCCTTACGATCCTCTACATAAGTAATCAAATCCTTAGAAACATGTGCCTTTCTTGGATCTCCCTCAGGAAGCATCTCCTGTAAAGTCTCAAGAATAATCTCAATAATCTGGATATTCTGCTTCTCGTTATGACCACCTACATTATAGGTCTCAAACAGTCTTCCCTTCTCCTGTACCATGTCAATCGCCTTCGCATGATCCTCTACATACAACCAGTCTCTAACATTCTTACCATCACCATAAACCGGAAGCTTCTTGCCCTGTAATGCATTGTTGATAATCAATGGAATCAGCTTCTCCGGGAACTGATATGGTCCATAATTATTAGAACAATTTGTGATGTTTGCCGGGAACTTATAAGTATCCATATATGCCTTTACCAACATATCCGAAGATGCCTTACTTGCTGAATATGGGCTATGCGGATCATATGGTGTTGTCTCATAGAAGAATGCATTCTCATCATCAGGAAGAGAACCATACACCTCATCTGTTGAAACATGAAGGAACTTCTTACCCTCCTTGAAGCTACCATCCGGTAATTCCCATGCAGCCTTTGCACAATTAAGCATAACCGCAGTACCAAGTACATTGGTCTGTACAAATACCTCAGGATTACGGATACTTCTGTCTACATGACTCTCTGCCGCAAAGTGAACGACTCTGTCAATATCATTCTCTGCAAATATCTTGGAAATCGCTTCCTTATCCGTAATATCTGCTTTAACAAACGTATAGTTATCTCTATCCTCAACCTCTTTGAGATTCTCCAAATTACCTGCATATGTCAATGCATCTACATTAATAATTCTGATAGCATCGCCATATTTCTTAAACATATAATGAATATAATTCGAACCAATAAACCCTGCTCCACCAGTCACAAGATAAGTTCTTACCCCTGTATGATTCATCTATTTCTCTGCCTCCGTATTTCGTTTTATATCTGCATACATATTAGCCTAAAATACAACATTTTGCAAGTTAATACCCCAAATAGCTGTAATTCAAATCAACCTTTCCGCTAATACCACTAATTGTTCCCTTGCAGGAATACTGCCACATATCATATCTGCCACTATAATTAGGTACTTCTGCATAGTGAGCCAGCCATATCTTATAGCTTCCAAACTGTGATACATCCAAATGCTTCTCATACCATGTCTTGGAAGAATATACACCCGCTAAATATCCTGCATCCTGCACTGTCTTGCAAAATGCATTTACCACTGCCGTTCTTGCTTCCTTGCTAATCTTATCTCCTCTTCCTCCACTAGACTCCGTATCAATAAAAATCGGGTATGCCAGATTATAGCCTTTGGCAAGACTAACCGCCATAGATGCTTCCTTTACTGCCTCTACTTCATCTACTGCCTGCGAGAAGAAATAAATACCCACTTTAATACCTGCATCTGTTGCTCCCTTAATATTCTCACGGAACTTAGGATCCTCAATCATAGCACCCGTTGCCGAACCTCTATAACCACATCTGATGATTGCAAAGTCAACACCTGAGCTCTTAACTGCCTTCCAATCAATCTTTCCATTATGCTTTGATACATCAATTCCAAAGGTGGTACCGTTAATGTTATTCTGAATCGCACCATCAGCACCAAAGTTATAGGATACGCCTTGTATAATCTGAGTTCCTACAACCGGCTTTCCTGATTTATTATAGAAATATGTTTTCCCATTAATCGTCTGCCAGCCTGTGTAATAATATTGTGGTTCTATCTTAATATAAAATTCTTTCTGTGTATAATAGTCTGCATAAACTGCTTCTATATAATTTCCCTGACTATCTTTAATATAAACCTGATTGCCATTCTTATCCTTAAGACGCGTTTTTACATCTGCAGCCTGCTTATTAGAAACCTTAACTTCACATGTTGCTGTCGCCGTTTCTACGGTTTCCGTCACACTTGCAGTCTTATTATATCTATCCACAGATGCTTCCAAAACCTGTTCCTCTGAACTGTTCTCTAATTCAGCGGCTTCTGTTGATTCTGTATCAGCTTCGCTCTCTGTTCCTACATCTTTTCCAGATTCTGTCTCACCCTCTATATCAACCGCATTATCTGACTCTACCTCAGCAGCAGGCTCTGACACACTTTCTGTTTCTGTAGCCGACTCTACACTTTCTGTTGCCTCCTCTTCGACAGGAGCTTGTGAAGTTGTCTCTGTTTCCTCTACCTCCGGCTCTTTTGTCGTAATCGTCTTACGTGTCACACTGTAGCTGATTGTCGCATTTCCCTGCCCCTTTGCTGTTACTTTACCATTGTCTACCGTAGCAACATCTTTATTAGACGATTTCCACTCTGTCGTATACTCGTATGTCACATTACCTTCCTGTGAATTCTGATAAGTAGTTCCTTCGAGCTTGAATTCTTCCCCTATAAACAAATTAAGAGCCGATTGATTCAGGGTTACAGCCAATGTTCCGACAGATAATCTGTCAACACTTGCTGAAGCTGTCAGTGTAGGGTCTGGAATGGTTTGTTTATCAACCTTAGAATAAATACCTGTTCCATTCACTAACTGTTTCCCGGATTCTATCCACTCTACCGTATCCTTCAGTATAACTTCTTCTTCCTTCGCATCCAGATTCTCTGTATCCTCTATGGCTACATTAACCTGCGACTCTGTCTTAATCTCATCCTGAACATTAATTACAACGTACTCTACCTTATCCTTAACCACTACAGTTTGACCGGTCGTCGGAAATCTATACTTTTCAGTTGAGGTTACTACCGCTTGAAAATTGCCCGCATTTACATTGGTAGCATAGATAACGCCATCTTTATCCTTATCCTGTACAGTAAAAGATTTCCCCCTAGTATTTGTGAGTACCACCTCGAAGACAGTTCCTGTAATTAGTTCACCTGTTGCTGCATCCGTGAAACGTATCTTCAAATCTCGTTCTGCGGAGGTAAATGTAACATTTACCTTCGCAGATGTGTTTGCTGAAACATCTATTACCTCTGTTGTTTCTTTTTCTGTTTCAATTACTTCTGATTCCTCTGGTTTTAAATCATCCGGTTCTCTAAGCACATTTTCCAAAGACTCTATACCGTCCTGTCCGATATATCCCACATTACTCAGTTCTTCTCCTAATGGGACTATCGCCTCAATCTGCTCCTCTACAACACGGGCTTCAAACCACATGCTTCCCGCAATTCCTCCTGCCAGTAACAGCAAAAGACCAGTGGCGCAAAGTATGATATCAAAGGCTGTCAGACTCTTGAGCCATCCAATAATACCTCTTGGCCGCTCGTATTCTTCATCATAGTACTCGTCCTCATAATATTCTTCTTCGTCGTAATACTCGTCATCCTCATAGTACTCATCTTCCTCATAGTACTCATCATCTTCATAATATTCTTCTTCGTCATAATATTCTTCTGAATCGAGTTCAGCATCTTCTGACCCATCATAATATTCTTCTTGAGTCTGTTCTTCCACTTCTAAATATTCTGCAACCGGCTCGTCCTCATATGCTGACTCATACTCCTCTTCATCTTCGCAGTATTCATCATATTCGTCATCATACTCGTCATATTCGTCATATTCATTCACATATTTCTGTGCTTTTGCCTTTAGTTTTCTCTTATTTGTTCCAAATAATCCATGTGTTTTTTTCTTTTTCATCTTTATATCCCAATCTAAGTGAATTCACAATTTTGTAACATTATAACAAAGTTAAACTTTTAATACAACACCAATCCCATATTTCCAATATTTTTTGCAAAATCTGTAAATACTAAACATAATTAAGACACTATCCGATGATTATGATATAATATACGTAAGAAAATGCCTGTACAGCAGGCAAAGCGCAAGTTTATGAGTATTATGCCAAACCCTAAATATGAAAGGAATATCATATGAAAAAATTTAAAATTGGCACACTAATGCACATTATTTTACTAAGCATTATCATAGTGCTTTTTGGCGCCTCCTTTATCAAACTATATCTATGGGATAAATCATCAGCAGATATTCAGACAGATGAATTTTCTGCAACCGACTTTGATACAGAAACTGAAGATTTCTACGTCACAGTAGACCCTGCCAGAATTGAAAATTACAGGGATGACGGTATTACTACTATTCTAATGCTTGGAGATAGTTCTCTAAATGATTATACAGACGGAAGCGGCGTTCCTGCTTTGGTAAGAGAGGCAACCGATGCAACTGTTTACAATTGTAGCTTTGCTAATACCACCATGTCTACACAGAACACCGGATTTGATGGTACTTACGGAAATGATGCCTTCAGCTTTTACTATCTATCTATGTGTATTATGAATAATCTCTATGAGCTTCAGCAGCTCGGTTTAAAAACTGCAACAATTATCGATGAAAGCACCGAAAGTAAACTGGATTTACTGACAGGTATTGACTTCCATACAGTTGACATTATTGTGGTATCCTACGGTGCCGAGGACTACCTTGCCAGCCGTGAAGTTGAAACCCTTGAAACACCTGCAGCTTATCGTTCTACCATTTATACAGAAGCTCTTGCTCAGGGAATCGATTGGATTCACGCTGCATATCCTCACATTCAATTTATTATAATGTCACCGACTTTCTGTTGTTTTCCTGAAGAGGATGGAACATATTCGGCTGGCGACACACGAAAAAATGAAGTGGAGGCAACTCTTGCAAACTATATGATTGCAGCAAAAAATATTGCCGTCCAGAAAAATGTCACCTATTTGGATAACTACTGGGGCATTAATATTCATGCCGGAAATGCAGATTCTTTCCTAACTGAAAGTTCAACCTATCCAAATGCGGAAGGCCGAAAAATGATTGCAGAAAAGCTGACTACAACCATTACAGAAAAAATATATTATGAACAATAAAATCGGGTAGGTTAATTAACCTACCCGACTTTATGTTTTATTAGAAATTATCTTTATATATCAATGCAAATACACTAGAAGGCATATCTGTTGTAAATGTAATCGTATCAGCACTATTATCTTCATCCTCTAGGATATTAACCACACCATTGCCAATCTGAATCAATGCATGTGTTCTGTTTGGGAATCTGTATGCTGCCGGAATTGTCATTACATAAGTCTTAGCTTCTGCTGTTGGAACAGCACCTAATAAATTGTAAGAAGACATATTATAAGAGTACACATAATGATACTCTGGCATAATACCCAACATAATTGAGAATACCTCTCTAGCAAGCTCTCCTTGCTGCTTTGCCTGAACATGTGTCAAATCTCCCGGCTTCCAATCCTCTGGCACCAAAGCAATCGAACTCGTATAATTAATCAATGGATAATCCGGATTAGATACAGTTGTTAATGCGTCAACCGGTGCAATATTTACATCCTTCTCTGCACAATAATTCTTTAGCAGCTGAACCATATACATATTATCTACCTGGAAACGATAGCTTGAATATTCACACATAAGCTTTGCCAAGCTTTCAGCACTGGAATATGGAACCTTACCATCTCCATGATTCGTAATATTCATTCCTTTTACCATAAAGTAAGCATCTTCCATAATATCTTTAAAAGCTGATGTGTCTTCAATCAACACACTTGCCGGCAATGTAATACGATATAAATACTCAAATCCGGCAAAGGCATTCGCTCCGATAGCTGTTACTCCATTCCCAATCTTTAATTCGAATACCGAATAGTTATTCCATGGTCTTTTTCCTAAACCATTAACTGAATATGACGGAATTGCTCCAACACCTTCAATGGTTAATGTATGATCCGTTAACTTCGCAGTAAGATTCGTTCCATCTACATCCTGATAGGTCCATTCCATTTTTCCTGCAACCTTCTGCCATGTAGCATTATCCTCTGCAGCCAAAACTGTCAAAGATGAACATAGCAGCATCATGCAACAAATTAAACTAATTATTTTTTTCATGATATCTCCCTCCCTTTTCTAAAAAGGACGCAATCCCTCCGACTACTATTCCTATATTATAATTTTACAGTTCATACTATTTTATGTCAATACAAATGCCAACACGAAAGTTTTAAAAAATTATCCATTTATTACCAGCCTAATCGTTACTCTATATACCCCTGCTCTTTTAATGTCTCATAGCAATAATCATCCATATAGATGTAGTAACCACTAACCAGCCCTTTCAAAGTGTAATGATAATCTTCCATTTTTCCTTCCATCGGCTTTATTGATGACAGAACTACATATACACAGGTTTCTGCTCTTGCATATTTGGCAATATCCTCTGCCACATACACCTCTGCCTCCATACAATCATACAAAGGACTGGAAAATCCCCACTGTGTCTCCACAATATTTCTACCATAAGGCATGATGATTTCAGCTGTATACTGTCTGATAAACGGCAATAACTCCGCTGGCAGCACTGCCTTAGGATTATAATCCTCCATACGCAGTGCTTCTGCTACATCAATTACCATCTGAGGCATATGATATGCATTCACAGACTTAAAATGAATGGTATTGGTATACACAAACTTTCCATTGCTTACAATTACTAACACCGCAAGCGCAACAATTAAAACCTTACTGATTGCTTTACGGGCACGAGCTACCAACTTCACTACGCTGTAGCACACAACGATCCCCATAGGCAAAGTCCACCAAACCCTATAATATACTTCATTATCCACCTTCATGGCAATCCACGCATAAACAGGATTGATAAACACAAAGATTAATGCAATACTCAAATACACCAAAATGGTTTTTCGTTTTTTATTTTCTTCTGTTATCCACAACCATATTAGTGCCACCAGAAAAAGTCCCATGAGCATACTATCATTATTGTATAACACAATATCCTCAAGCACTGCCGCCATTGTTTCTTTCATTCTTCTATCATCCTAACATCCATCAAATCTTGATATCTTATTCACAGAGCTTCACTACCCATATATCATCTATCTTCTGAATCGAACCTTCTGCCGGGTAATTTGGCATTTCCTGATACAATATTGTCCCTGTTATCTGCTGCTTCTCATCTTCTGTTATATCATACATCTCAAAGCCAAGATAAATACGGATAAAACTGTTTCTTATGCCTGACGTAATAAGCCCATTTTCAAATGCAACTCCTGATAACTCACGCAAATACTCCAGTTCTATTCTATCACCATCTACATCATCTATAGGGCTTGGATTATTCTCATAGTGAAACTCACCGATAAAAACTACCTTATCACCATACTCAAACCCATCTTGCGACTCCACAGCAGCGACAATTCTGTTGAAATAGGATTCTGTACGTTTCATTGCAATATCCATACGAAAGTATGCTTCATTACTCACAAGATAATCCGTATAACAAGACAAGCCTATCACCACAACCACTATGAGCATCGCTATCTGTTTTGCATAGACTTTAGTCGTAGCTGCTTTATTCTCTGTACGCCAGTGCTCCATGCAAAGCTCTGCAAGTGCCAGAACCATAACGTAAATCAAACAATATGCATATAACATCAGCATCGAATATGGAGCATCCGGAGCCATGAAATACACAAATGCCACTGCCAATGGTAAAAAAAACAATAACAGGCCTGTTAGCAGCATTCTCAGAATATCTGTATACAGCTTTTTAACCCATAACAAATATACAAATGCTCCGCCAAGCATCAAACACACAAGTATATTCAGAACTTGCGCTGTTGTGGAAACAAACGCAAAAGGTTTCCAAATAAAATACTCCAAGAAACGTTTATAACATCTTGCAATTAAAATCGGCATCTCTGCAATCGGAATCTGTCCCATATTACCAATACCTGCATAAGACTGATTAGCAATATCCGGCCACATTACACGACACATTACCATATAAATCGCAACCGTTACCAATAGCACAACAACACATTTAATGCCTGCTATCAATGTCTGCTTAAAGCTATCACCTCTTATTAAATCACACACCATACCCATCAGCATCAATGCAATGGCAATGGAAATATAGCTTTGATAAATTCCAAGTGCCGCTACAAACAACACGATACCTGCCGCCCAACCATACCGATATTTTCTCAAGCAATACACGCCAAGACACAACATCAAAACGGCCAATCCATAATTATGCGCCGTAAACATAAAAGTCATAACACCCGCTACACTCGGAAATGTTACCATAACAGCCGGCACCAATATGGCTGCCATATCACTTTTTAATTGTAAAATCTCTAATACAATACATGCCGCCAATGTTAAACATATAATATACATTACGCCATGCAATGCAGGTATACTGTCTCGTCCCGCAAAAGGATGAACATATCCTAGTACCCATCGTCCAAAATCTCTTCCTGCACCTGCACCACCCGCATTTGTCAAATCATCCCAATTGGGAAGCTTATTAGTCAGCATGTAAAAGTGCGTTAACCACCCGGTTACCAAACCTGATAGGATACACAACCACGTACGTTTGGATATCTTATTCTTTATTGTCTTTATTACATCATATTCCATTAGTCCTTACCCTCCTGCTTCTATCTTAAAAACAAATACAAGACACCTAACACTACACATGGCAGGCAGCAAAGCAATAATTTAGCCATCCATACAATACTCTTCTTTTGAAATGTAAGTAAAATAGCTGCAAGTCCCACCAAAGTAGGAACTATCATCAAAGCAGTAGTCGTCGCAAAACCGGATGCAATAATACATGCCACAAACAAAATCCAAATTCCTCTGCTTACTTCCTTCTCTGCCAAATAAAACAGGCACAGCAATAACGATGGTAAAACAATCGCTGCCATCAACCCTTTTCCCTGCCATATTCTATTCATCACAAAGCTTTCTGCTGTATAAATGGATACATTCCCAAAACAAAACCATAAAGATATCAGTATCATAAATAAAGGCTTATCATTTCTATGTTGGCCCAGCAACCTCTCAGCCAATAACCCATATATACAATACATCAAAATCAACCATGTCGGCGCAATCACACTATGCGCAATGATTACTGCATGAATACCGGTTAGCTTAGACAGCCACGCAAAGTAAATCGGTACCGGTGATAAAGCATGTCTGATATCAAATCCAAATTCATAGCCTGTATATGCATCTCTAAGATACATTACATCATAAGTATCCGCAATCATAGCTTGTGCCATATAATATGCGTCATCGCCATCCCAATATTCAAAAAACAGAGCCATCACAACCTGTGCGGCAATACACAATAACGCTATGCACCAGCCAATTCGTACCAATGGTGTCATTGTCTTAAACGCCAAAATATGTCTCTTACATTCTACTAGCACTCTATGCCCTTTCCATATCGACCAAACGAATACCAAAAGAATACATACCGTATATACTATCGCAAGCTCTGTAAAACTTCTTTGTAGTAAAATAAAAGGAATGGAAACCAGTTCAAATAAAGCAAAGTTAACAAACCACCCGCAAGCATAAAGCATTGCAGGGGTTCTTTGTGTCTCACTCATATATTTTACCGGAATCATTCCTAATCCAAACGGCATTATTAAAACCAAAAACATCAAAAAAGCCCAGTTAAAAATCCACACCGCTTCTATACCTCTATTTTCTTTTTATCAAACCATCTGCCAATTGTATACTTGGCAAACAGCGCCGTTAATAACGACACGAAAATTGCCGCTACAACATCTGTTGGATAGTGTGCTGCATTATATAATCTCGAAAATGCAATCAATGCCGCAACTACCATCGCACCAATTCCATATTTTCTCGGCAAACACATCAAACATACAAAGGCAACCGCAAATGCACACCCTGTATGTCCTGATGGAAATGAATAATCCGTAGGATAATCTCCCAAAAGCTCTAATGCTTCATTAACTACAAAAGGTCTTGTTCTCATTACTAACGGCTTCAAGCATACATTCACCAATATAAACTCAATCAGCAGTGAAACAAATGCAATCCAACCAGTCTCTCTTGTCCTTTTCCATAATACAAGAACAATCACCGTTAGTATTGCCAACATGCCCGAATTATTTACCTTCGATATCATCGGCATAACCGCATCCAATACTTCCGTTCTAAGATTCTCCTGAATCCACAGAAGCCAGCCTGCCTCTAATTGATTTAACACTTCCATCATCACTCATCCTAATCACATTATTTATTGCTATAATATAAAGCCAGTTCAGCCGCAATATGCTGTGCTAAAATCACATTTCCGGCATCATTCGGATGTAACCCATCTGCTGTATAATTGGCTTCTATTTCTCCAACCGACAAATCCATAATTCCAGTTGAATAAATATCTATTACATGAAAACCAAAATGTTCTGCATAGCTTTTCTGAATATCCATAAACTCCTTTAACGATGGCGAAGGTGTCGCATCGGAATATGTAGCGTTTACATCTCTATCCACATCATAAACCAATACAAAGAAAATATCCTGATTTCCAAAATTATTCTTTAAATACTTCATAGTTGCTCTTAGCGCGCCACAATATCCTGCATCACTATAAGAGTCTACATTCTGCTCTCCATAACGTTTATCCTGTTGCTCTGCCAGATAGTCATTGACACCCAAAAAAATAACTGTAGCATCTGATGCCACATACAATGCACTCTCAAGCTTCTTTACCAATGAATACTCCTCATTACCATATGTGCTGAACATTCGTCCTGCCATTCCACGATTTAGAGTTTCACCGATATTCAGATAATCCTGAACATAATTCGTGTAACTGATTCTATTACCCTCTTCATCAATCGCACCGCATACTGCTTCCGTGATACTGTCTCCTATAAAGCTCATATGCTTATCCGAGAAATCATAGACACTATTCTCTATCATCATTGCATCTATCTGCATAATCTGATTCATCTTATCCAAAGAATTAGGCAATGCATATAAAAGCTCCCTTTGCTGTGCCAGCTGTTGCAATAATTGTCTGCGTGCTTCCTTTTCACCTTCCGTCAAATCCTTAATCTCTTTTGAAGGTTCCTCAACGAGATACTCAATCGAAATCTCTTCCGTCGTGGTCTCTGCCTCTTGTACTTCCGATGTCTGCGTCTCAGCTCCTATATTCTCTGACATCCCTTCTTCAATCGTTTCTGCATTATCCCGGATTATCACACTTTCCTGCTTCAATCCCAATACCTCATTGGCATCTTCAACATCTACTTCTGTTTGCCGTCCACACTTACAACAAGAACAGCAGTTATTGCTACATTGACATGTATTCTCTTGTGATACCTTGCCAAAAGATGTCATAACACAAGCCATCACAACAACAATCAGCAATGCTAATACTAATACTAACTTCTTGTTAATCTTCATCTCCAACACACTTTCTCTCAATCTTAACTATACAGTTCCTAAATAACCATTTCCCATTCTTTACAAATATTGGCTGTAGAATACTTTTCCTTCACTTTGACAGCCTCGCATGCTATCTTATCAGCAAACGCTTTGTCATCTGCAATACACGCCATAGCTTTTGCTAATCCTTCTGCATCATTCATGGGCACCAGGATTCCATTCACCCCTGTCTCAATCAGCATAGCTGAGCCACCTATCGGACAGTCTGTCGAAACAACAGGCAGTCCGACTCCCATCGCCTCCAGCAACGAATTTGATATTCCCTCATAATCAGAGGATAATACATACATTGCACTGTTGCAAATCTTCTGTAGCACGTCTGTCGCAAATCCGGCAAAAACCACACTATCTGCAATGCCAAGCTCTTTCGCCTGTATCTCCAACTTTGGCTGCAGCTCGCCTTTGCCGTAAATTACAAGACGATACTCCTGATGAGTCTTATGGAATATCGCAAACGCATCCAATAACAGCTTATGATTCTTTTGCGGTTGCATTCTTCCTACTGCCACAATATCCTTGCTTCGTATTTCTTTGAATGGCTCTGGTAGATTATCACTAATGGGATTGGGTATTACAATACCCTTTTTCTGAACCTTCTTAGAGAAACAAAGCACCGCATCATTAGTCTGAAATACAAGCTTATCTGCAAAGTTATATAACAAATTTCTTAACGGCTTATATGCACACTGATTCGGATCATTTCTCTCTGATATAATCAATTTCTTACGCATACCAAATCCAGCCAAAAGTGCAAAGCAATTCGTCTCCGTACCAAAAGAAAGAATTGTAGCCTGCGGATTCTCTTTCATAATTCGGCGCAAGCTTTTCACTCTTTCAATCCGCTTCTTAATACTGCCGCCCGTTCTGCCACTTAATGCCTGAAGCTTTATTCTACTATCTAATTCATATTCCACATCATCTCTGGATGTCATAACAATATCCACCTGATACTCTTTATTTATCAGGTAATTTGCCAGAACTGCAATTACTCTTTCTGTTCCGCCGCCTGCCATTCCTGCTGTCAAAAAAATAACCTTCATATCAATAACCATGTCTTTCCGAAACCTGCAAACATTGAGCGGCAGGCTCAAAATTCCGTGCAAAATTTATTTCACACGTTTCTCTACTGAATAAACTTATTCTCACTCAGGCTATATTTATTACCCATGAATAACTTGTGCTTAAGAATCCACCAGCCAGGTACCCAGATTCTCTGCTTCATGGCAGGTGATGCACTACCAATCATCCAGCAGTTCTTATCACAATGCTTCACTTGTTCACGTACCTTTTTCGCTTGTTCTGAATTCCATATCTCATCCCATGTCTTCTCGTGAAGATTACCCATAGACATCTTCTCTGTACTTCCATTACATGGCAAAACATTTCCGTATGGGTCCAAAAAGAAACCATTAGTTCCCATCTCACATGGAAGAAGTCTTGGCTGGTCATAAATATAATTAATCAAACCGTGATTAAAATATGCTCTTGCCCATTTCTTTGGTGACTTTGATTTCAAAAGCTCATTAATTAAATCCTCAAAAGCTTCCGCAACCATTCTCTTATCATCAATCTTATTATCTGTTTTTCTGAAATAGAAGGAATTATGAAGTGTTGCTGTTGCAAACTCCATATCCAATTCATTAGAAAGCTCATATAACGGAACCAAATCCTTGGCATTCATATCCTGTACCGTCATACCAAAGCCAACATCCTTATGGCCCATCTCTACAAGCTGCTTTAATGTTCCATAACCTCTGTTAAAGCCATCCGGCAAACCTCTGATTGCATTATTGGTTTCTTCCAACCCTTCAATACTGATACGGATACCTACCTCCGGGAAGTCCTTACAAAGCTGAATAATTCTATCTGTAAAATATCCGTTTGTACTAATTACAATGCGGTCCGTCTTCTTATACAAAAGCTCTACAATATCATGGATATCCTGGCGAATAAAGGTTTCGCCACCTGTAATATTGGTAAATGCCATCTGTGGTAGCTTCTCAAGCGTTGCTAAATCAATCTCCTCTTCCGGACGTGTCGGATCCTTAAAGCAATCACACATATTGCAACGTGCGTTACATCTATAAGTAATAATAATTGAACCATGTAAATTATTTCTCATTTTACTCTCCATACCTTTCTATTGCCTGTTCATATATTCCAAGCAATTCTTCGCAATATTCCCGGCAACTCATAAACTCTATCGTCTTGCAATTCTCAGCCATTTGCTGACAAGTCTCTTCATCATTCCATAGCTGCTCTATCTGCTTGGCAAATGCATCTTCATTACCACTCTCACAAATATAGCCGGTCTTACCAATCTCAACAAGCTCAGGTATTCCCCCTACTTCGGCACCAATTACCGGTGTTCCCAGTGCCTGAGACTCCATGACCGCAAACGGACAATTATCATGACACTCAGAAGGATGTATCGTAAACTGTGCCTCCGCAATCAACTTATGCAATTCTTCACCGCTTTGGAATCCGACTTCCTTGACATTCGAAAGTGCTGCTATTTCCTCCTGATACTCTCCTTTTCCCGCAAAAACAAAAGGAATGTCCTTCAAACGTTTACACACCTTTAACAAGGTACGAATCCCCTTCTCTTCGGAATATCTGCCGAAATAAAGCACATATTGCTTTTTTTCAACATTTGGCAGTTTTTCCATAGAGATAAAATTATGCATTACCACTGTCCTGCCCTTCAGAGACGGATTCTTCTCCAATTGACTTTGATTAAACCTGCTCGGACATATGATAACATCAATGAGACGATAGGTTTTAAGCGTTGCATAAAACTTATTCTCTATCGTCCCCAATAAACTCTTTATAAACGAACCGTGTATACACCTATCCTTTGCGCACTCCATACTACTGCCATTTGCACACTTTTCACACACCTTACCGGTTTTTCCATTAACCATTAAATGACTTGGACAAACCAGCTGATAATCATGTGCTGTAAAAACAATCGGAATATTATGCTTCTTTATTTCATAAATAATCGAAGGTGTTAATTGAAAATTAACGTTATTTAAATGAACAATATCCGGCTTAAAATCCTTCAAAACCGCTCTAATCTTCTTACGTGCTTCCCTCGAATATATAATCTTAAATGGGTATAACAGTTTTTGCAGCTTTCCTGTATGAAAATCCATATTAGATGTATAACTTTCTACACGATTACCAACCGTTCTGTTCTCATGCTCCATACCAAAGAACTGAACCTCATGTCCCATTGACGTAAGCATAGCTGCTAACTGAAAAATATAAGTCTCAGAACCACCATTCGGATATAAAAATTTATTAACCAACAATACCTTCATAAAGCTTCAATGTCTCCTTCGCTACATCCTCCCAGCTATACTTCTGACGAATGTATTCCTTAACCTTATCTGAACTCCATATTGTAGGATTCTGATAATCCTTTAATATTTGCCCCAACTTCTCCTTCAAATCTTCCACATCAGACTTTTTGAAGGTCAATGCATACTCCTGCACGACCTCTCTATTCTCAGGTATATCACTTACAATACATCTGCAGCCATAGCTCATGGCCTCAAGAAGACTAATTGGCATACCCTCCACATCTGACGGCAAAACATAACAAACACAATTAGAGAAGAGCTCTTCTAATTCCCTTCCCTGTATAAATCCTGTCATAATAACATTGTCCATCTTCTCTGCTCTAGCCTGTATCTGCGAAAAATAATCCTCTGAATGACTGCAGCCTCCGGCTATGACCAGCTTCTTATCTGTATCCAATTTTTCAAACGCATCCAATAAATAGTGCAAACCTTTTTCCGGCACCACTCTTGCCAGGAACAAAAAGTACGAATCCTTTTCTAATCCATACTTCTCCTTAATAATATCTGCCTTCCTGTTCTCACATATCTGCACACCATTGGGAATATAAACAGTATCTCTTCCATACGTCTGCTTAAAATATTCCTGCATATTTTTAGACAAAACGATAATCTCATCTGCATACTTCGCTGCGCATTTTTCGCCAAATTTCAAGAACCCTGAAGCAAATTTGCCCCATTTTGCTCTTTGCCAGTCCAAACCATGTATAGTAGCCACTGTTTTTACACCAAATAACTTCGGCAACCAAATCAAAGCACATGGTCCCTCTGCATGAAAATGAATCACATCAAACTTCTTCCACACTGCCCTAATACTTGCCAGTGCTGAGTATACAATCGCATTTAATGCTTTTTGTGGAAATGTAGGAATACTGATAATACGAACTCCCTTATATAAAAATTCTTTATCCGTAAAATCATTCCCATTATCAATTCCTGCTACATGATAGCCTCTACGATTATATACAGTAACTCTATGCCCTAATTTAGCCATTGAAGTTGCGAGGTTTTCTACTACGATTTCTACTCCACCTTCACGGGATGGTATTCTTTTATGCCCTAACATCGCAATTTTCATATAATAATTCTTGCCTTTCCGTTCTTAATTACTTAGCACCCTTCGCCGTGAGTACTACCAAGACCGTTTTTAATAATATTTTAATATCCAGCCCTAAGGACCAATTATCTATGTACTCTAAATCATACTTGATAACATCCTCAAAGTCAAATACACTTCCTCTGCCATTCACCTGCCAAAGACCGGTTAACCCCGGCGTCATACATAAACGCCGTCTAAAATATGGATCATATTGTTCAAATTCATTGGCAGTCGGAGGTCTTGTCCCTACAAGACTCATATCACCCACCAATATATTGTAAAACTGCGGCAGCTCATCTATGCTTGTTTTTCTGATAAATGCTCCCACCTTAGTAATTCTAGGATCATTTTCCATCTTAAACATTAAACCTGATGACATTTCATTCTGTGCCTCCAGCTCCTTCTTACGCGCTTCAGCATCTCGATACATAGAACGGAACTTATATATCTTAAAGCGTCTTCCATTCTTACCAATACGAATCTGCGAAAAGAATACAGGCCCCGGAGACTCCAGCTTAATTGCCAATGCTACAAATGGGGTAATAACAGCCGTTAACACCAAACCCACTAATCCACCGGCAATATCCATCATCCTCTTTATGATTAATCGCTTGTCATCATGTCGCTTTAATGAATAGGTTACCACCGTATAGTTTGCAAAATCTCCAACCTGCTTTGCATTGGCACTCCACTCAGCAATCGCAAGGTCAAAATGACAAATAACCCCCATCATCTCAAAATCACGAATCATCTGTCGTACAAATGCTGCCTCCTCATTCTCTACGCTGATAAACACTTCATCTACTGCTATCTGCTTTACCTTAGTCAGCATATTCTTGCGGTTTGCTATGATCTCGATACCGTTCACCATAG
Source organism: Lachnospiraceae bacterium (assembly GCA_045579665.1). Classification (GTDB taxonomy): domain Bacteria; phylum Bacillota; class Clostridia; order Lachnospirales; family Lachnospiraceae; genus COE1. Next base: position 20,288 of record JAZNMO010000197.1, on the reverse strand, counting down.
CTTCTTCACCACTTCCATCCAGTACCACAATTGACGTAACCGCATAGTTTATTGGCATCTTTTGCTGTAGATTTGACAATATTTTCTCTACGTTTTTTTCTTCTGTCACCAAAAGTACGGGTATCTTAGCATGCTCACTTTGTAAGTATTTTCTCATTGCAAGCTTAAAGCATTGGTGAAAAACAAACGTCAAAATTACATTGATTACTGCAAAGTAACCGAATAATAATCTTGAATATTCACCAGCCTGCTGTACAAAATATAAAACAAAAATTGTAACAGCCAGTATGACTGCGTTATACTTTACGACTGCAATACTTTCCACTACCCAGTCTCTTCCAACAAAATTCCTATCGCCATTAATTAATAATCTGTATGCAACACATACCAGCATATACATCAGACATACCAAGGTATGTAAAGACACCTGACGATAATTAATCAAATGTTGATAACGAATCGCATATGCAATTGTGTATGACAATAAAATCATTGCCAAATCTATAAAAAATAATCCATACATTTCAAGTACTTTATATTTCTTATTACTACTCACTTTTTATCCCTCTTCTTATATATCTGATATCCCACCAGTAATACTCTTTTTTATCCGGCTTCTCTTCTTCTGATACCGTTAGTGCCAAACCATACAATATAAACAAATAATTGCGCAACAAATAATCAGAAATCAAATGCGCTTCTATCACGGTATATATCATAAAAGTTGTAACAACAATTGCCAAAAAAGAATTCTTTTCCTTATATGCAGTATATAGCAAATGCAAACTTACTAATATATATATAATTCCCGGAACAATACCAAACCAGTAAAACAATCTTACAAGCCCCATATCAAAATAACGGATATTCTCCTTCAACCCAAACAAGGTCCACTCGGAGGGCATTGCATTTTTATCATCCAAATTAACAACCTGAATACGCAAAGACAGCTTTTGATCTAACGCCCTAACCAAGTCAGAGCTTTCCCATGCCTCGCACAATACTATCGTCACCACTACACACGCAATCACAGTCACTGCGCACAAGATATAGTACCACCGATTATTTGCAATCCCTTTCCACAAATGCAATATCACAAAACATACTATTACCAATGCCGTTACCAACACTGCCGTTCTTGAATCCGTAAATAAATATACAACTATATTTCCTGCAAATAATAAAATATAATGGTATATTTTCAACCTATTTCTATAAATATAGCACCCTAGCGAAATCAACGCCCATACCATACAATGAAACGCATTAGGATGTCCCATACCAAAGCAATATCTGGTTTCAATAGTTCCTACTCGAAACTCTGAAGTAATCGCTACTGCTCCGGCAATCCCTGTAAGTGAAAGTATTACTAATGACACACACCCAGCCAATGTTCCCCAAAAGATTGTCTTCAGCAAACGTTTCGGCTCCATATCCTTGCATGCCGCCACTAGTGCCACCACTCTAAGCATCTCGTTTCTTCCTGTCACCCGATAAGAAACAACCGCTATGCCCCCCAGCATCGCCAAACCAATCCACTGTTTTACCGTATATTTATTAAAACATGCCTTAATCACAAATAAAGCAAACGTTAAACGAAACCAATAACTCTCATATTGGATAATATACGCACTCTTATCCAGAATTACAATCATTAATTCAATCACAATCGCCGTATAAAAAATGATATCCAATATCGGTTTTGTCCGCCCACTTCTCATATTCAGCTCACCCACTCTATTTCTTATATCAAACCACACAATTTTCTTACTTTTCTCAGCACCTTTTTACAACGCTCTTTTAATGTCGGTTTGCAAAAATTCGGATACTGTGCATTCGTTCCTTCCCACTTATGAAATGCGAAAGGTACAATTCCTTCTACTTCTGGAATCATCTTCTCATGACTATAATATTTTGCAATCTCTAACGGAGCAATCCTCATTCCTTCTGCCTCAAGCAAATGACGAATCTTGCAACAAATAAATCCATCTTCATAGAACCACATTTGCCCATATGCATATTCACCTTCCCAAGGCACATTGGCTTTCTTCGGAAAATCCATAAGGCGCTTACTCCGAATCCCTGCACTATTACCCACTCTGCATATATTACCGTATATATCTCTATAAGTAGTGGTATCGCCTTCCGGCGGCAACGGCCACGGAGCTCCAATATAATCATAGTCAAGAAACTCATCTCTCCACAGCTCCGGATGTACGACAAAACCATCAGCATGTACGATAAGCGCAAAATCGGTATGAATATGGTCACCTAATTCATACACCATTTTATAGTTAAAATCATCTATATTCTTAAGCTGGCTGGTATGGCTGTATCGAATATCCCTTGGAAGCCCCAAGGGCTTCTTATGAGTAATCAATACCACATCGCCAAATTCTATTCCTCTCATACTGTACTGCATCGCCTTAATCGTTGCTTTTATATTAACACTTGTCATCGCAACCAAAGTCACCTGCGGTAATTGTAATTTATTCTGCATTTCCTTCATGCGTCAACCTCTTTATCCTTCTTAATAGAGAACGAACGATTCGTATGCCCCAATCTTTATATATCAGATACTTAATTCTAATTAAGGCACATATACGCTGCTTCTTGTCTAACGGAATACCAATTCTTCTATATCTCTTTGAACTTTTCTCATATTCTGCCAATTCCTTACGACACTCCTCAGCAGTAAATAATCGTCCTTTCCTATCCATATATATAAAATCCTGATAAATATTCTGCTCTGATGCCCAATATCCATCTGATACATTATGTCTTGCCCAATACTTAGGCGCAATCGCAAACTGTAAGGTATCACTTGTAAATGCCGGGAAATAAGCAAATGTTGAATTAGATAATATCAAATAATGCGCATTCTTGATTCTAGTATAATCTGTAGCCAAATCACCATGATACGCCGGCACCTCGGGTAATATCTTCGCTGCTGCCTCCAAATCATCCGTAACCACAACAAACTGCATATCTGCACGTTTCTTCTTCATAACTGCCATAGCATCTAACCAATACTTTCGACGCAAAAACAACTCAGGACACCCTGCATATTCTCCGCCTCTGATATTAATGACACAGATATTCTCCTTGGAATACTCATAATGTTCATATTCCGGCTTCACCGACATCCACTGCTTAATCTGCTCCCGGTACTTTATAAAATAAGACTCATCCTGCAAATTACCATAAATCAAAGTGGAATCTGTAAGCTCTAAAAGAGTCTCATCTGCTCCTGCTATATAGCATCCATTCGTAATATCATGCTCAGAGTTACCGACATAGATTCTTTCGTCCTTCTCCTGATATACAAATTTGAAATCATCCTTTGTTAGCTCTGAACCACAATCCAACTCCATAAAGTACATTCCCTTATTGCTATGGATATTATTCGCTAGCTGTTCCCTATTTAATATACAGAAATCAAAACCTTTTTCCTCTGCCAGACAGCGCGTTGCAATATAACAAAACAATTGATTTCCAAGCCCTTGACCCTTTAGCAACTCAGTTGCCAGTATCTTCTTATCTGTCATATCTATCTTCCCTACTCAAAACTCAGCATACTATTTTTGTATACGACTTTTCACAAAACACTTAATCGTTTCCTTCAACTCTCCAAAGCATGCGGCAATATATGCTCCTCTACGAATCCCCAGCTGTACTGCCTCCTGCATTCCCATATGATACTTTACAATAAATTCACAAAGAAAATGTTCTCTGCATTCCTTAGATTCCTGCAGATGATATTTGGTATACATATAACGATAATCATTATAAATACGAATATCCTTATCACCAAAGCTTTCTGTATACTGATGTTCATGCATACCGATTGAAATCAGCGGTTCTTTTGTATATACAAAACTATGATTCCTCTTTAATATCTCAAAGTACAAAAATACATCTGATGCCCAGTTACTCTTTTCATCAAAAAATGCAAGAGTACCTGCCCGACGGTACATTACAGCACTTGGCGCACCAATCTGATTACTCACAAATAAATGCCTGTAATCCTCCCGCAAGGAATCAATAAACGCATCTGTTGCACATCTGTCATACTTATCTTTTTCTATCGTATCAGCCTGTCGCTTCATCTCCTCCATATTCGCATCTGCAAGCAACACCTGACGGCTTCCCGAAAATGCCAAATCAGCCATCGGATTCTTCTCTAGCATACAAACAAAAGCAGATAAACTATTTGAAGCTGTAAACCAATCATCACTAAACATGATTTTAATATAGTCACCTGTAGCCATTTCAATTGCTGCATTCCAATTAAAGATGTGTCCAAGCGGACTCTTATTATGCTTGTACCGAAGTTCAATCTGTTCTTTCGCAAACTGTTGGCAATACTCCTTTGTCAGTTCTTCTATATCCATATTCGTAGAATCATCCGACAAATTAATTTCTATATTCTTATAATCCTGCGCATAAATAGAATCCAATAACCGTCTCACATCGGATGCATTGTTGTATGAAGGAATGCAAATTGATACTTTCTTCATTACTGATTACCCTCTTCGCAATATTTTTCTAAGTATGCTCTTTCCCAGCGACAAGAAACGATATACTCCTTGGCGTATTGCCATCTTTATCTTCCTTGCCCCTTTAGAAACTGCCTTTTCCTTTGGCATAATCAGAAAATCCAGTTCCTTTTGATGCTCTCTGATATAAGAAGGATAGCTTTCATCAATCTCACAACGAACAAACCTTGCATCACGCCCGAAAATATCTTTACCCGTCTTAATCTGATCTGTCACCTGCGAAAGTACACGCCTTGAATTATACTCCTGATGCGCTGCCGACACGACCTTATCCTTTACACGTTTCTGAATATCTTTCTCTCCGTGTCCTCCCATATAACCAAAGTGCCAGCCGCCATCCTCTACTCTGATTCCAATCTCCTTACGTTCAGGGAATCGCAACTCTCCAAGCAACAATCCCTGTTCTCTTAAGAGCTTATAACTGCACATCTTAGAACCAATCCATTTCTTACGCTCTACACCGTCAAATTCTCCTGCATAGGACAACAGATTCCCCGATACTTCCTCCATATTTAGATAACAGTAAAATAATCTTTGCGCAAAATGGTAAATCTTATCTTCCTTAAAATTCCCCAAAATTTCCTGTATTTTCTCAGGGTTTGGAATCTCATCTAAATCACTAAAAATGATGATATCCTCATCCGTACAATCCTTGAGTCCTCTCGTTACCGCATTCTTCTGGAATGTATCTCTATCATGGGTATCTCCCTCCGGTGTATCATCGACTACAACATGAATAATCTTGTCTGCAAACTCTGCAAACATTTCCTTATTCTCTTCGTAATACAAGGGTTTCTTCATCCCAGAAAAAGTTTCTGTAGCTTCGCTAATAACAAATTTATCTACTACCGGACTCATCACATGAAGTCTGATTTTTAAGATATCCAGTTCATTAAAAAATTGAAAACAATCATATACCATTATCTCTTCTCCAGCTCTTACCTGTCGCCATCAAGCGAATTCATTTTCTATAAAGTTACTTCCGTAATTTTTCCTTCATCAACCTTATAAATAATATCACATTTCTCAATGGTATTGAGTCTATGTGCAATAATTACCATCGTCTTCTTACCATGGAAGCCATTAATCGCCTCCATAACAGCTGCTTCCGTATCATTATCCAAAGCAGATGTTGCTTCATCAAATACCAATATCTCCGGATTATGATACAAAGCTCTTGCAATACCGAGTCGCTGTCTTTGTCCTCCCGATAAACGTACTCCTCTGTCACCAATTGTAGTATCCAAGCCCTGCGGAAGTGTCTTGATAAATTCCTTAAGCTGAGCTTCTTCCAATACCTGCCAGATTCTCTCGTCATCAATCTCATCATCTGCAATACCAAACGCAATATTGTTACGAATCGGCTCGTCCACCAGATAGATGGACTGAGGAATATAACCAATCTGTGCAAGCCATGCTGGATAGTTCTCAAAAACATCCACACCATCGCAGGTAATACTTCCTGAATGGAGCTTCAGTAATCCAAGCAGAATGTCCACAACCGTCGACTTACCGGCACCTGAAGGTCCCATAATACCAACTGACTTACCACAAGGTACTCTCATTTCTGCATGGTCAAAAATCAGCTTATCAGTATTTGGATATGCATATACGATATCCTGTAATAAAATCTCTTCTTTTAACTCCAGTTTCGTATCAGGATGCTTTGCCTCTATCGTCGGATTATTCTTTTCACTGATGGCATTCATATTCAAATTCTCATATACATAATCAAGACACGGCTTAAAGTAAGAAATCTCTGTAAGATAAGTATTCACACGATTCGCACTTGGTAGCAACTTTACGCCTGCAAGCCCCAATGCTCCAAGCAGTGTTATAAGTTGCTTAGAACCAGTTCCTGCTGAGAGACTAAATACAATATATAAAATAATACTTACAATAAATACGGTCTCAATAGAAAGTCTTGGAATGGCATTCATTACTGAATAATTCTTTGCATATACAGCACCTATCTTCCCTGTTTCCTCATAGCTATTAGCAAAGAAAGCTTCTCTATGTAATACCTTTACATCCTTAATACCGTAGATTGCCTCTATTCTCCACTTTGCTATTCGACTCTGCGTATCTTGGTTCTTTTGTCCAAGGATATTCAGTCTTGGATTCAATACTTTTGTTACCAAATAAGAAAAAAACAAAAGCACTATAATCATAAAGCAGGCAAGTTTCAAATCCAAAACAACAACTCCAATGCTCATCATAAAAACCACTACTGTTTCTGAAATCAGGGACATAATTGCCAATAATATACCAAACACATTAGGAATATCAGAATCTGTCAATCGAAATACTGTTGGAATATCTGCATCCAAATAGAACTCATACGGTCTGTTCAAGAACTCTCTAAGCACTCTACTAATCAACTGATTACGATTCACAGCAACAAACTTAGACTTTTCATTTGTTACCCAAAGCAAAAAGAGATTCTTCAACACAAATAAACCTGCTACCAAAAGCAAAATCGGTACTGTCAATGCTGTAGCTGACTCTATCCCTAAAAAATTCATAATCCACTGTATGATTTGGTTATTTTCCATAGCTTCTTCATTAATCATTAACGCAATAACCGGAAACAATGCCGTAAAACTAGCAGTCTCCAAAATACCTCCGATAATAATCAGCACCGTCAAAACTACCAACTGCTTTTTCTGCTTCTTATCAAATATATACATTAATTTCTTAAATATATCCATTTTCCTTCTCCTTACTCATAGATAGCCTCATAATCGTAATTGGTATAAAACTCTCTCTCTTTTTCCAAACGCTCTAAGTAATTATCTTTTGTAACCAATCCTGTTCCCTCTGCCATCCACTCTAATATCTGTGAATTAATCCAATACGCATAATGCTCTTTATCACGATAATTATCCGTATCCGTAATCACATCATACTGGTCAAAAAAGTTATACAGCTTAATATTAGGACAATCCAGCATCAGCTCCGTTGCAAGCTGCTCAGCCTGAAACTGTCTCTCCATACTCTTTTCCAAATAGAGATTATCCCAATAGCAGATGCTATATGGTGTATAAAACAAATAAAACGTTATGTCTGGATACTTATTCGCCAAATCTACAATATTCTGAGTGATATTTTCACGAAGAAGCTCTGCTTCATCCTCTCGTAATATAGGCGAAACATCCGTAAAGTGATTCTCTCTATCATAGGTCTGCATAATATACTCTAAGCCTGTGTCCTTACGCCAGCTTGAATACTCATCCATTGTGGTACTTTCCTGCCCAGTTAGTGTCATAGCTATATTAGTCAGTACACCATGATACAACACATCTTTATTAAAGACATAAGCTACATCATTCCACACAATATCATCGTACATATAATCCGGATAGTTCTCATACGAGCACCATGCCTTATCACGAATCAAGCCATTATAATCAACCCCCCAAAACACTGTCTTGAGGTCATCATTACGTTCCAAGGCTCTCTCCAGATTCTGTGAAATTTCCTGATATCCTGCACCAGAAAAAGTCTCCTTGACTGATTGTCCACCATAGAGTGCATCCAATTCACTTGTCTTAAAATTCTGAACCATAGACGTACCGGTAATGATAGTATCAAATTCAAAGTGTCTCGATATGCCATCATTAATGTATCTCTCGTCATAAAGACGATATGATACAAACGAAAACGGTTTATGAAAATGAAAATAAGGATCAAATATATATACCACTACAATGATAAGTCCTAACATAGTCAACACTGTAAGTATACAGTTCCTAAACCATCTTTTAGCAACCTTCTGTTCCATGTAATACCTCTAAAAATTAAAATACAAAAATTCGCTAACCTCTGATAACGACAAAATGCTCCACAGTCCAATAATTACAACTACCAATATTTTACTATTCTTAAAACATCCTGCTGCAACCTTCTCCTGCGTATTCCTCATAAGAACACAAGCCAATAATGCTATCACCGTAAATAAAACCAAGCAAAATACCGATGACATTTCGACACCCAATATCGAACCGACACGGTAGAACATTTCCATCTCAATCATATTATCAAATGCATCCGTAACCGCTGTCGAAACGGCCCCCCAACTATTTGAACACAATTGCTGCCATAAAATCTTTGCATGAAATACTGATTTAGAACGGAATAAGCTCCATGCAAAGGTCACAAATCCAAAAGTGAAAAACCACCTTATCCACCGTGGTATTCTCGATATGAGCCTATCGCATACTCTGTCAATTATCTTTGCAATACCATGCATAATTCCCCACAGAATAAAAGTCCAATTAGCACCATGCCATAAACCGCTTATCAAAAACACAATAAATATATTCAAGTAGGTTCGATATTTCCCTCTCCGATTGCCTCCTAGCGGAATATAAATGTATTTGGTAAAGAATCGAGACAAGGTAATATGCCATCTGTCCCAAAACTCCGAAATTGTAGTTGCTTTATAAGGCGAGTTAAAGTTGATTGGTATTTGAATATTAAACATATATCCTATACCGTAGGCCATATCGCAATATCCGCTAAAATCAAAGTATATCTGCAATGAATAACATATCATTATCAATAATGCCGTTGTTGAATTCAGCTGATATAACTCCCCAAATCCTACAGTCACAAGCCTTGAAAATGTATCTGCTATTAATACCTTTTTACCCAAACCAAGTGCAAACGCATATATTCCCCGGCTCATATTCTCATAACTAAACTTTCGCTTTTCTATATCTCTAAACTGCGGAATAATCTCGTCATGATAAACAATAGGTCCTGCTATCAGCTGAGGGAAAAAAGAAACATATGCCGCATACTCTAATAAGCTATAGTGCTCACATTCCTTTCGATAGGAATCCACCACATACGACAACTGTTGAAAGGTATAAAAGCTAATTCCAAGGGGTAATACCAGCTGTAAAAAGGCTAAATCTGTCTTAAATATAGCGTTCACATTCTCAACAAAAAAATCAAAATATTTATAATAGAACAAAATTCCTATATTTAAGATAATACCCATATATAGCATTAGCTTGCGGACATTCTGCTTCCTTACTTTTGCCATGACTTCAACAATACTAAAATTCAGTAAAATACTGATAATTAAAATCACCAAATACTGCAGACTATTATATCCATAGAACCACATAGACATGGCAACGACATATCCCAATGCAAGCTTATACTGTTTTATATGATTTAATCCATAGTATCCCAATAATACCAATGGTAAAAACAAAAATATAAATATATATGAATTAAAAAGCATGTCTGCTCCTTCTAATATTCCGTCCATTCCTCACGTGGAACACCAACCAAACTATCTACTCCATAATACATCTTATATAGCTGGCTCCCCCACTCATCCGGATTTTCAGTTACATCATTTTTATTTGTGTAAATAAAAGTATATTTATTATCAAACTCCGGTCTAAGCATTGGCACTACTAAATCATAGTTACCTTGCGCTTTCTGTTCCTCTACATAAGCTTCTCTTTCGTCCAATTCTCTCATAATACGCATTAAGTCTGCTCCATTTTCGCAATAGGAAAAGAACATATATATCAACAAACAAATTGTACCCGCATACTTTAGTGTCCCCAGTACAGCTTCCTTCTCAGGTATATAAGCAATAGCCTGTACGCATGCTATTGTCATAAAAATTCCCGCTCCAAAATATGCTCTGTCCATTGGGGATTTTGTAAGTATCAAAGCATAAGAGGTCGCAACGCAGGCTGCCATAAACGCAATAGACCACTGCATTTCCATCAATTTTGTACCCTTCAAATACAAATACACCAGTATCACTACTGTTATTACAATCATTACAAGAAAGTAAGTCGATATTGCTGAATTAATCTTTAAAAATCTTGCAAATAAAGCCATAATACCGCTATGGGTTTCTTCTATACTTGCAGAACGCTTTGCATTACCAGGTGCTAAAACCATAAATACCAGTCCAGTAAACATACCCACAACTCCGGTAATCATCCACGGCTTCACTTTACGGTGAGTATAATAGTATATTCCAGCCCCAAACAAAACCAGCAACAAGCCCCCACCTGAAGTATTCTCATTACACCATCCACTAAATACTCCCAATACAAACATAGCAACCGCTAACAGCTTGGAATATTTAACTTTTTCCTGTGTTTCCAATTTATAACGATATAATGTTACCATTGATAAAATAATTGCAGCTCCCCACAGATAATTGCAAGCTCCACTTATCCATAAAACACTCTGTCCAAATGAAACTCCAAACATCCATACCAACAGATTAATTAATGCAAAAATCACAAAATCAAACTTTTTCCTCCCATCTATATTCCAGTATATCAGTAACATAAGATATACAAAACATAGGCTATTACAGATATTAAATACCCACTTAGGAGCACATAGAAATATATTCATAATCGTCTGAACCACACTTCGTCCATTCCATGTCATATATAACCTGTATGTTTCCTTTAATATATCTCCTATCGACTGAAACTGACTCGAATCAAACAATAAATCGTCGGACATAATCGGCGTCAAAACGTTATAAACATATATAGCACCAAAGCTGATTGCCACGCTTATATAGAATATTATTTTTCGCATCTTTTCACTCATTGATACAATCTCCTACTTATTACTTAACCTGCATCTTACAGCTAAATACACTTCATTTACTTTACGATACAACCTAGGACTAAATAGAAATAGCTTCATCCTAATCATATCCCCCTGTTTTACTTTTCCTTGTAGGTAAACTCGCTTAACTTCTTTTCTTTCTTTCTGTAGCATATCAGCTAGTATACTCGCACCATCTTCTGTATTCTTAACACTAGCCAAATCCAAATAATATGCTAACATCCTCCGATAAAACCAAAATGCTGCCTTATCTCCCATCGACTCAGATACATTCTCTCTAATATAGGCAATGTGTTCTCTCCAAAACGGTATCTCATCCCGAAACATGCGCTCTGTACGATTTGTATTCATAATGCTGCCTTCCCTGCTCTGCACATAGTTATACAAGCAGCGATCTATGTACACACCTCTTCTCGCCTTGCAGAAGCTCTTAGTTGTATACATAATATCCTCTGAGTTATGACCTACAGGGAAGAACTCTCCTTCCACTATGCTTCTGCGGAACAGCTTACTCCATACAGAGTTATAAATGATAATAGAATCATCATCAACAATGTATTTCTCCACTAACTCATCCCTCGAAAACACATAAACCCTATCCGAACCTTCCTTTATAGTCTGTTCAGGATAAACGGACGCATATCTACAAACTGCCACATCTGCATCATGAGTAACACACGCTTCATACATACGCTGGTACATATCAGGCTCTATCCAGTCATCACTGTCAACATAGCCAATATAGGAACCTGTCGCAACTGCAAGACCTGCATTCCTGGCATCTGAGAGACCGCCGTTTGCCTTATGAACTACCTTAATTCTTTCATTCTTAGCTGCATAGTCATCACACATCTGCGGTGACGCATCTGTTGAACCATCGTCCACTAAGATAATCTCCAGATTCTGATAGGTTTGTTTCTCTATGGAATTCATACACCTGTCCAAATATTTTTCCATATTATAGACAGGAACAATCAATGAAATTACATCCTGTTCGTTCAATCTGTTCTCTCCCAAACTCTTTCCTACAAAACAATACTTCCCTGTGCATCCATGAGAATCCAGGATTTCCAGTATTCCTTCATCTTCTCTACAGATATTGTTTCGTAATTGTCATGGCGAAGCGGTTTAATCACTAATTTATCTGGATTCTGATTCAATCTCGCTCCCCAAATGCTAAAAGTACTATTAGCGCATATATTATGCCTGCATGCACTCATAAGCTGCATGTCATACATACTGTTACTGCCTGTATTCCAATCCACAATATGCATATGCTCATCATTATAATGCTCTCTGACATACTCCAAATCATCCGAGAATATATAAAATTCAGGATTATTCAACTTGCACTTCATATACTCTATTGCTGCTGTGTAATACTTATCCGTACAAATCCCTGTATAACGTGCTCCATCAGCCACAGATAAATAATCCATTCTTCTAATATGAATACTTACAGACTCCTGCTGTCTCATCTGTTCCATACACTGACCATTTCTTTCATCCGCACTCTCTGGAAACTTTATCTTCTCCTGCAATAACGGGATGATATCCTCATAATACTTCTCGCATGCCCAATATCCATACAAATACACCTCATCCATATCATAGACTTCCGGCATATATACCTGTGTTTCTTCCACAGTTTTATTCTTTCTACCAAAAATCTTTCTTCTGACACGGCTCAGTATATCCAGCTTATTATCTAACAAAGCTGCTCTTTCCTCTGCTGTACATACTTCATAAGAAAGTCCTAACCACTCAAGCTCTAGCTTACGCCATTCTCTCTCTTCCTTATCCTCTGTCGTATAAGCATGTATATCCAACTTAACCTCTTTGCCTATGGACTTTAGCTTCTCGTACATGGCATACTGGTACAACTGATTGCCCAAACCGCCCATCACATGAATAATAATCACTCTATCGCATCCTTTTCTACTCTGCGGATTTTGTCAAATAGAACAAGTCTGATGTATAATCAATCACAGTTTCCGCAGTGTATCCCATATTCTCAAGTGCCTGAATTAATGGTGTATAATAACCTGTTGATACATATAAACTATCCGGCATTCCCTCTGCCCATACTTCGTTTCTGAGATATTCTTCCCATTCATTCACAGTATAGTCCACACTGTCTCGATTCATATTTACGTAGATAGAATCCCAATCAGAAATATCAAACGCTTCATTGAGTTCAAAATAATAAACAAAGGTTAATCTCTGCTTATAATCTACAAAGGTTAATTCATCCTTGCAGTCATTCTCATACCAGTATGCAACTACTGCTCTTTCATCACTCTTCCACCAATGATTATGGACTCTATAGATACCATAACAACAATATAATACCGCTACCATCACTAACATCACTCGGGCTAAATTCTGCATTTTATTACTGCATGTCCAAGGCAACTCTTTTACACTTTGCAAGATTATCCAAAGCATATACATAATCGTAACAAATATAAGTGGCATAAAAAACAAGCAATATCGAGTTCCAAACCATCCATATGAATAAAGCTTAATTTTTAAGCATACATAGTATAAAATATAGGTTCCTAAACAAGAGCACAATAAATAACTAAGTACTCGATTGTTTTTCTTTATTACAACAACAATTCCTGTAAGAATAAAACCTATCGCCATAACCCAGACAATCGGCATCATCCTGGCTCCATCTCTGTCATAATCAAACATCTGCCAATCCAAAAGCCTTACAAAGCCAAAGAAAAAGTCATATATTGCATTTTTTTCAAATTCAACTGTATTCTCTAATACCAAAGTAGACACAGGATTTGTTGACTGCGGAATCAAAAACAGTATAATCAAAGGGATTCCTGCCCCTAAAACAGCAATCATATAAGAACCGATAGCTACCTTCGCCATCTTCCACTCTTGGCTTCTGATACATCTATATAATACCTGCAGCGCCATCGGCACAATCATAAATGCAGCGCCGTACTGTGTATACACGCCAGCCACGCATAAAACAGTAAATATCACAATACGTTTCCACGTAATCTTCTCGAGTATACATATAAATGTATATATTGTCCAAAAAAGTAAAGGTAACAAAAGTGCATACTCAGCAGCTTCTTTCACATAATACTGAAACTGATACATACTGATAAAGACAACTGTTGATACCGCTGCCATCCAGCGATTAGACAGTTTTCTCATAACAAAATACAGGCCCACTACTGTACCAATACAAAATGCTACACTCGAAAAACGAATCCAAAATTCACCATTTGAAATAGAAACCCATATACACATCACCCAATTATATAATGGAGGCTGCTGTTGAATATTTGCCATACGTTCATACATGGTAGTCCATTCTGTTATACCATGTATTGCTCCTTTCCAAGGAACTGAACAATAATACTCTGCAATCTCATCTCCCCATAACGGTGTCTGCATAAACTTGTACAACGATAATACAAAATAGTATATTAATATTGCAACGCCAATTAACCACTCTGGTATATCTTTTATTTTCCTCAGCATTTATTTATTCTCCCAGCAAAAACTATAATACTCTTTCCGTACACATCCAGCTTTGGAACATAAGGATATACCAAATCTGAATTCTCCAGTTATCATTCTTAATGAAATCCTCCCAAATCCTCCATACCACATCAGGATTCAGAATCCCTTGCTCCTCCAAGGTTTTCCTGTCTATCAATGCCTCCGCCCACGCTCTAAGCTCAGGCTCCTTTAACCACTTCATAATCGGAATGGCAAAGCCGGTTTTTGGTCTATCCATCATTTCCTTTGGAACATAACGATATAACACATCCTTCAATACAAGCTTTCCTTCGCCGTTCTGCTTCTTGTACTCTATTGGCAGAGTCCATGCAAACTCTACCACATCCTTGTCCAGCATCGGCACTCTGGTTTCCAATGAAACCGCCATTGCCGTTCTGTCCACCTTTACTAAAATGTCATCCGGATGATACATCTGCATATCCATAAGCATAATACAGCTCTGAGGATCCTTAAGGAATTTGGAAGGATACTGATTATACTTATAGGAATAAACCTCCTGCTCCAAAGCAACATCCATACTCAATGCTTCCTGTTCATTTGATAACTCATACAAATGCTCAGGTCCTTTAGCACCCAATAAGTGTAACTTCGTCTGCAATACCCTATTATGCTTTCCTGCAGGTACTCTTACGAGCAATTCACTGCAAAGCTTACGCAAAGGATATGGTATGCTCTTCATCTTGCCCCAGATACGGTCTATCGATGAATACGTATTATATCCACAGAATAATTCATCTCCTGCATCACCACTTAATGATACAGTCACATGCTCTCTTGTCATCTTGCTAACCAAATAAGTTGGTATTTGCGACGAATCCGCAAACGGCTCTCCAAATATACCTGCAAGCTTTGGGATAACCTCTTTTGCATCTTTCTCTGAAATATATAACTCTGTATGCTCTGTTCCAAGATGTCTTGCAATCTCTTTTGCATAGACTGCCTCATTATACTTAGGATCATCCATACCTATCGTAAAACTCTTCACCTTATTGGTCGACTGTGCCTGCATCAATGCAACAATTGTACTACTGTCAATTCCCGCTGATAAAAATGCGCCTACCGGAACATCTGCTACCATTTGTTCCTTAATAGATGCCTTTAACAGCCTCTCCAACTCGTCAGCAGCTTCTTCTCTGCTTCCCTTAAACGGATGCTCCTCACCATATTTAGCAACATCACGAATAGACCAATACGCACTAACCTTTGGTTCCTGATAAGGCGCATCAATCTCTAACATACATCCGGCATCCAGCTTATAAATATCCTGATAAATAGAATATGGTGCCGGAATATATCCATGTATAAAATAAATCTGCAATACCTTCGTATCTATCGGATTATGAAAGTCCTCAAATACCGAAATACTTCCTAAATCAGAAGCAAACACAAAGCTACCATTTACAAAACCATAATATAAAGGCTTCTCACCAACTCTGTCTCGAAGCAGCGTCAGCTTCCCTGTCTGCTTATCCAAAAGAGCTATCGCAAACATTCCCTTGCACATAGAAATCGTTTCCCTTACTCCATATGCTTCAAAAGCCTCCAATAACACCTCTGTGTCTGACGTACCTCGAAATGCCGTGACTTTGCCATCTTTTAATAACCTATCTCTAATTGTTCTATAATTGTATGTTTCTCCATTAAATACACACACATATCTTCCCGATGACGAATGCATAGGCTGTGCACCTGTTTCAGACAAATCTACAATCGACAATCTTCTATGTCCTAAAACAACGCTTGCATCCTCTAAAGCCCATATATCTCCTGCGTCCGGACCTCTATGATACATTCGTTGATTCATCTTTTCTATATTTTCTTTCCAATTCTTCGAATGATTACAAAATCCTGCTATTCCACACATAGCTGCTCCTTCTCATACTCTTTCACTACTGATTAGCTACCTCGGATTCCTGCGTAAATTCCGACACAAGCTCTCCTGTCTTGCTATCAAACACAACAGCCTTCGCTAATATCTTACCATTCTCTGGTTTCGATACCAGCACATTCTCGCCATTTATTAACAAAGCTCTATTCCCCTGTTTATCCGTTAAACATTCGAACTGTCCCACAGAGGTATCAACTGACACCACTTCATTGTTCAATGCATATCCCGTTGAAGTCTGTCTTGTGTGATCGACAATCAGCATATAGTCATTCCCATTCACATTAGCCTCTGCAAGATTTGAAAGCAGACCATATGGACTCATATTGGCTAAAAGCTTATGAAAAACCGGATCCTGTAAGTAGCCTGATTCTGCCGAAATATATACACAAGCATTCAAATTCTCATCACGCAAAAGCATTAAATACGAATCCAGTTCCGTCTGTGCCTGCAAATTCTCTATCTTTAACTGCGTATATTTATCAAAATCCTCATGCCATTTTGCGTACTTCACATCTCCACGTCTATCCGGCACATCATAATTCATCACAATATAATTCCCTAAATAATCAGATACCTTTCTTGCTCCTGACGGATTTAGATGTGATGCCTTATCATAGCAGTCAGTCATATAATCTACTACATTGTTCATGCCAACAAAATCTATATAATTTACACCATATTTTTCTGCAATCGCATATACTGAGTTGCCAGCCTTCTGCCAATCGCTTACACAAGGATACGGCAAATGTGTCAATAAAACTTCAATGCCTCTTGACTGACAATCCTCTATAATCCTACAAAGATATTCCATACCAACAGTATCCATATCCTGCATCACTTCGTCTTTGGAAATCATTGGATAATTCTCCGGTACAGCAACATCTATTCTCGATTCTGCACCCTTCTCTAAATTAACTTCATATGAGAAGTCTTCCTTTTTCAAATCATTCCATCTGCTATGGTATACATTAAAATCCCAAAAATATGACCAACGAGTCGCATAATCCTCACTGTTCTCATCGTCAAACAAATCCTGTACGGCCTTGTACTTTGTCACACTCATAGGAAAAATATCAAAAGCTTCATGAATCTGCCCTGCCGATCCATACTTCGCCTGATAATCTACGCCAAAAATATCAAGCACTACCAGCTTCGGTATGGTATATTCAAACACATTCTGCATGGTCCAATAGGTAGTCGCCAGCTGGCTTCCGTGAGTTCCCCAATTGTAAGAAACAATTCCATAATCCTCCCACAGCTCCATCGGGAAAACTCCATTTACTACATGACTTGAGCCAAAAAACAAAACGTCATAATCCTCTTTCTGCTCAAAAAAGGATGTATATTTAATGACACTCGCCTTTCTTTGGAAAAGCTTTGTTGTTCCTACAATACAAATGAACAGTAATGTAAGAAAACAAACCACCTTTATTACTCCCACAATCTTCCTTTTCATGGTTATCCTCTCATCTACCTAGAATTGAAAATAAATAAATCCCTGCTCATTATATCCGGCTCCCCACATTCCAAATATCAGAATAATCAATACACCGGCAATGTATACCATCCATCTAAACCACAGCTCCTGCTTATAGATAAACTGGCGCACACTGATTCCACAGTACTTTAAGCAATCAACCACTAACAGTACCACAATGGAAAGCATCATAATCATATAGCTTTTCCATTCCAATCCTAATCGGTACAAAGACCCGTCTGCTATAATGTGCAAATTATCTGCATGCCATACACTATCAAGCATCTGTAATGCAACCGTCATATTATCTGCTCTGAAAAACAACCACGCAAAATCAACCAAAACAAATGTGATGACTGTCTGATATAATTTGTGGCTAAAGCTGGAACGATTCAATCCGAAACATGTTACCAGCTTATCACGCAAAGGCTTCAACAAACTTCCTATAACCTGATATACACCATTCAATAGTCCCCAAATCACAAAGCTCCACTCAGCACCATGCCATAAACCGCTCAATCCAAAAACAATCAGGCAATTCAAGTACTTACGCACCCTTCCCTTGCGGTTTCCTCCCAAAGGAATATACACATAATCACGAAACCATGTGTTAAGCGTCACATGCCATCTTCGCCAAAATTCAGCAACCGAGCGTGCAAGATACGGCGAATCAAAATTATCGGTTAACTGAAATCCCATTACTTTGGCAGCACCCATGGCAATCGTTGAATAACCGCCAAAATCACAATAAATCTGAAATGCAAACAATATCGTTGCAATCACGATATAAAATCCCGGTCTCGCCTCCGGATTCGCATATACAGCATCTACCAGCACTGCAATTCTGTCACCTAGAACCATTTTTAAAAAATAGCCCCACATCATCAGCATCAAACCATCTCTTGTCTGCTCTAAGGAAAAATAGTGTTTTTCCTTAAACTGAGAAAGCAAATCCTTGGAACGTTCAATCGGTCCTGCAACCAACTGTGGAAAGAAGGACACAAATAGTGCGTATTTAAAAATATTACGTTCAGCCTTCACCTCTCCACGATAAACATCTAAAATATATCCTAATGCCTGAAAGGTATAAAATGATATTCCAACCGGCAATAGAATATCAATCTTTGCTATAGAAAACTCAACATGCCAGCCTTCCATTACAGAATTCAAGCTTTCAATCAAGAAATTAAAATACTTAAAGTATGCTAATATACCAAGATTGATTGCTACACATAAAAAAACAACTGTCTTCTTCCACTTTCGTCTGCCTTTTTCTAATAGCAATCCACTACCATAGGTAATGAGTGTCGAAAACAGAATCAATAAAGCATAAGATGCATTCCAGCACATATAAAAATAATAGGATGCCGCAAGCAGCCATATATGACGCACCTTGTGCGGAACCAAATAATATATCAATGCTACAATCGGAAAAAAAATCAAAAAGTCTAAAGAATTGAATACCATACTTACTCCCACTTCGCCCTAACAGTGCATCTGGCTAAAAATGAACACAATACACCTACTTTATCTTATCTTTGAGATAATATCATAAAAGCGATTATTTTTCAATGTCAGCAACTTCCATCAAAAAGGAGACCCTATTCCAAGGTCTCCCATAATTGTTTATTTATTAACCAATTCCAGAAAATATTTTTCCCATTCACTGTTTACTCTGTCCGGATGTAATTCTTTTGTGATTTCGTATGCATTCACACTTAATTTTTCCGCAAATTCAGAATTACCTAAAATTTTTATAAACGCCTCCGCAAGCGCATTGGATTCTCCTACCGGAACAAGCACACCATTCACTCCATCCCGAATCAATGTTGCCGGCCCCCCGCAAGGACAATCTGTTGAAACTACCGGTACCCCAAGAGCCATCGCTTCCATCAGAGAATTTGGCATACCTTCTGTATTCGATGTCAAAACGAAAACCGATGCCCTATATAAACGCTTTGGTAAATCAGACACACTACCCGGTAGCTCAATTCTATCCTGCAGACCATACTCAGCAATTAGCTTTTCCAGCTCCAGGCGGCTTTCTCCCTCACCACAGATTACAACACGCATCTTCGGAAAATCATTCGCTATTTTTGAAAACGCATGTATCAGCATTGCATGATTCTTATTCTCATCCAAGCGTCCGGCTGCAATAATAACCGGTTCTCTTTCTCCT
>JAZNMO010000196.1:0-3007 GCA_045579665.1 Lachnospiraceae bacterium | reverse complement strand
ACCCCTATCTCAAGAATAAGCTTGTCTCATTCTTGTATGGCCTGCGTAAGCAGGACTATTTTATACATTGAAACGGAATAAAATAACATCTCCGTCCTGAACAACATACTCCTTACCCTCAAGACCTACTAAGCCCTTCTCCTTTGCTGCTGCAAGAGAACCCTGCTCCAATAAGTCCTTATAATTCACAACCTCAGCTCTGATAAAGCCTCTCTCAAAATCACTGTGAATCTTACCTGCTGCCTGTGGTGCCTTTGTTCCAACCTTGATTGTCCATGCGCGACACTCATCCTCACCTGCTGTTAAGTAGCTGATTAATCCTAACAGCTTGTAGCTTGCTGCAATCAGCTTATCAAGACCTGACTCCTTTAAGCCTAAGTCCTCAAGGAACATTGCCTTCTCATCATCATCAAGCTCTGCAATCTCCTGCTCAATCTGTGCACAGATTACAAATACTTCACTATCCTCTGTCTTTGCAAATTCACGTACTGCCTGTACATTGGCATTATTTACACCATCATCCGCAAGGTCATCTTCTGCCACATTTGCCGCATAGATTGTAGACTTAGCTGTCAAAAGATTATAAGATGCGAACCATTCCTTCATATCATCATCTTCAGGTACTTCGAAGGACTTTGCCATCTTACCTTCCTCAAGATGCTTCTTTACAGCCTCTAATAACTCTAATTCCTTTGCAAGAGTCTTATCCATACGAGCCTGCTTTGCTACCTTTGCAACACGACGCTCTAAGATTTCAAGGTCTGAGAAAATCAACTCAAGATTAATCGTTTCGATATCACGAACAGGTGAAATACTTCCATCAACATGTACAATATTAGAATCCTCAAAGCAACGTACTACATGCACGATAGCATCTACCTCTCTGATGTTTGCAAGGAACTGGTTTCCAAGACCTTCACCCTTAGATGCACCCTTTACAAGTCCTGCAATATCTACGAATTCGATTACAGCAGGTGTTACCTTCTTTGTATGATATAACTCTCCAAGAAGCTTAATTCTCTCATCCGGTACTGCTACCACACCAACGTTTGGGTCGATGGTACAGAACGGATAGTTTGCTGACTCTGCTCCTGCCTTTGTTAACGAGTTAAATAATGTACTTTTTCCTACATTCGGTAATCCTACGATTCCTAATTTCATAATGATATATCTCCTTTGTCTTTATCAAACATATATTTCATCAATCTCTATATAAAAAAGAGCCTAACATAACTTCTAAAGTTTAGCATGATTAGACCCTTTTTTCAACTATTATTCAATTACACTTCGACGAACCTTGGTTTTGTATTTACTCTGTAATCGCCACTTCTACCATATCACCACCAGACTCTGGTATAAGTAATAATGCTGCCACTTCATTTGGTTCTATTACTCGATCAAACTCACTAATCAGATATGCTGCCATCATCTGTTCGTCCGTATATCCCGACATCGAACCATCCCCTAGATACGGAAGTCTAGTTCCATCCTTAAGTACAACACCTCTAAAATGTGGAATTCCATTACAATCTGCCTGTATTTCTACTTCACCATTTACAATATAATTAATTTTTATTGAAATAGGTGACAGTTCTATAGAATCAACCATGAAAACTGTATCCGGTACTACTTTTTCCATCTGTACATGTGTTGCCATACTCGTAACCGGTAACTTAATCTCAAATCCCCAAGCACCATCCATAACATTGGTATACTCTGCTTTATTCACGATACCTAAATTCTTCAGATTAACATGCACTGTCTTTCCAAGCAAAGAATCCTCTGCTCCTACTACATGAGCATTCACTACAAATTCCAAATTTCCATTTTCATCTTCATAACGTGGAATACTATTTCCATCATCATATTGCATTGGTGTTCCATCGTCATAAATCAGACTTCCATTTTCATCAGCCACAATCCCATCATAAAATCTTGCGTACATATTTAACCAGCCTTCTTCTGCATTAGGGTCATTTCCCAAATACACATCCGTTTCTTCAAAGCAAGGTTGTATATTTTCACCTACCGAAAATCCATCTACCGAAAACGAAATATATGCACACTTTTCGTCAGCAATTACCATAGTCGGCGTTACCGTCACATTTCCTACTGTAACTGACAAATCTTCATACGTTTCCTGTTCTTTCAGAACTTCTGCCATCCCCTGTTCCACCAGTATCTGTTGTTGTTCTTTTGTAGCTTGCAACGTACCTTGCATACCTCTACTCCAGTAATGATGTATCGCAGCCACTGCCGTAATACTTCCTACTACAAGAACACACACGCAAGCAACTGCTGCCACCTGTCCCTTAAATATTTTTTTTCTGTTACTCATATGTTCTATCTTGCTTATTTCAACCATTGTTTCTTTATCCTCCGCTTGAATCACTGCAAATGCATCATCCATCTTCTGTAATACAACATCAGGAAGTTCTATGTCTTGTTCAAATATTTCTTTATACGCTTTCATAGACTACCTCCTTTTCTCCTCGATAATATGTAGCCAATTTCTTGCGACCTCTTGCCAATCTTGTTTGTATCGTACTTTTGGGAATATGTAACATCTTAGCAATCTCTTCTATCTTATATCCTTGTCCATAAAATAACATCATTGGAACACGATATCTTTCCTCAAGTACGGACAACATTTCATACAAGTCCTCATTTGAAGACTCTTCTACAACAGGTTCCTGATACTCTTCCAGCGAAACCTTATTTTCACGCTGCCTTCTAATGACGTAACACTTATTAATAAGTGTCTGCTGATTAAACCGTTTTCGGTTCAAAATCAGCAGATTGATATGTTATTAATCTCGTCAGCAAAATTAGCGCAAAAAGTATTCGTGGCTGAATCTTGAAAAGATTCGTAACAAATACTGATAATGCAATTGACGCAAGTGTTGTGTCATATAGCTTGGTTCTTATTAAACCCAGTCCATAACAGCGTTTGCTCAAGCTGAATGTTCGCTCTACCTCAATTCGGTCTGTGTTATCCTGATACTCC
>JAZNMO010000195.1:0-8252 GCA_045579665.1 Lachnospiraceae bacterium | reverse complement strand
AGCAGAACGGTCATGAAAAGGCATGGAAGGTTGATTTCTTTGGTGTAGGTAATGAGAATTGGGGATGCGGTGGTAATATGACACCATCCTACTATGCGAACCTTTACAGAAGATATCAGACTTATGTAAGAAATTATAATTCCGAAAATCCTATTTTTAAAGTTTGTGGTGGACCAAATGTGGATGATACATACTGGACCGAAGAGGTTATGAAGACATGCTATGAGAATGCACCTAAGGCTTTGCATGGATTTATGGATGGCCTTTCATTACACTACTATGTACATCCTGAAGGTTGGGAGATTAAGGGAAGTTCTACTGACTTTGACGAGAAGGTTTGGTATAAGACACTTGCAAAGGCTCTTTATATTGAGACATTAATCAATCATCATTCAACTATCATGGATAAGTATGACCCTGAGAAGAAGATTGGTTTAATTTGTGATGAGTGGGGAACATGGTTTACATGTGAGCCTGGTACAAACCCGGGATTCTTATATCAGCAGAGTACGATGCGTGATGCATTGGTAGCAGGTTTATCTCTGAATATCTTTAATAAGCATTGCGATCGTGTAAAAATGGCAAATATTGCACAGTTAATCAATGTATTGCAGGCGGTTATCTTAACTGATGGTCCAAGAATGCTTTTGACACCTACTTATTATGTATTCCATATGTATAAGTATCATCAGGATGCTGAGCTTGTAGAGAGCTTTATTGAGGGTACTAAGACGATTGGTGAGGAGAAGGAATTTATGGTTCCAAATCTTCAGGAGTCAGTATCTGTGGATAAGGATGGTGTGATTACCATTACATTGAATAACTTATCTGTAACAGAGAGTGAGAAAATGGAGATTGCATTTGCAGAGTGTAAGCCGTCAGAGGTTACAGCTGCTATTTTAACAAATAAGATGAATGCCTATAATACCTTTGAAGCTCCGGATACTGTTAAGGAAGAAGTATTTACTGATTTCAGTGTAACAGAGAATGGCATCAGCTTTACTATGCCTGCGTGTGCAGTAGTGCAGTTCAGAGTGAAGGGCTAGTTAGTTTATATGATGGAGCAGGATGAGCCAAAGAAGCGGTGCTATAAGTGTCTGCTTCGCGAAATGGACCAGAACGAATATTTTCAGAATCTCCATAATTACATTGAGAATTTGGATGAGGATATTAAGGCTTCTGCTGAGTTATATGATAAACGTCTGACAGTTTGTAAGGAATGTGACAATCTGTTAGAAGGAATGTGTAAGGCATGTGGATGTTTTGTGGAGCTTCGTGCTGCGATTGAGAAGAATGTTTGTCCTTACAGTAAGTGGTAAAGAATTGAATGATTGCTCTCCTTGAGTGGCTTAGGACTTGATGTTAGGTCGTAAAGTAACTTAAGGGGGGCTTTTATTTGTGTGGAGATGAAAGATGGTGCATACAAGATGTTTTTGCATAGATGAGATGAAATTTTTTTGCATCAGATAAGAAAAAGTTGGATGTTATGTTAAAGTAGATTTGGTTGCGCAGAATATGTCATATGGTGTAAAATGGAGAGGCAACTAGTGTAAACAGAAGAATGATGTAATGGGGAGTGTATATGGAGAGAAGAAGAGATAAAGGACTAATTGCAGTAGTTATTATAATGAGTATTGTTACTTTGGCATCGTTAGCCTTGGTTGTGTTTATTGGCTTTATGTGGTATCAGAGTTCTACGAAGCAGGTGGAGGTTACTACCAAGGAAGAGGTAGAAGTGGTACAAGAGCCTGTGGTAGAGGTGATGAATGTATTGACCGAGGAAGAGCGTACGCAGGTAACTGCAGAAGCCAGGGCAAGCTTTAAGGAAGAGATGAAGAGCTTTCTGACCATAGAGAATCCAAGTACGGTAAGAATGATTCGAAGCTTTTTTCCAGAGAATTTAGTTTTTTACGATGATAAGTCATATGTATTTGCTCCGATTCAGGATTCGTTGAAGAAGCATGATTTAAACCATGCGAATTTAGTGGAGAATGATAAGGGAGAGATGGAATATATTGAAGAAGGTGTAGTTACCTCACATAAGGGTATCGATGTTTCTAAATATCAGGGTAATATCGATTGGAAGGCTGTGAAAGAAGATGGAGTAGAGTATGCATTTATTCGTCTTGGTCTTCGTGGATATGAGTCTGGTAAGGTAGTATTGGATGAGTACTATGAAAAGAATATGCGTAGTGCAAATGAAGCAGGAGTCAAGGCGGGTGTATATTTCTTTACACAGGCAATTACGGAAGAGGAAGCGATTGAAGAGGCTGAGTTTGTAATAGAGAATTTGGCGGATTACGATGTACCTTATCCGGTTGTTATGGATGTAGAGATGATTACATCAGGTAATGGCAGAGCGAATCATCTAAGTATGGAAGAACGTACCAAGATTTGTATTGCATTTTGTGAGACGATTAAGAATGCCGGATATACACCTATGATTTATGGTAATGTAAAGTGCTTTGTCAGAATGCTTGATATGACTCAGCTTGAGGCCTATGAGAAGTGGTATGCATTTTATGATGATTATTTGTACTTCCCATATGATGTAAGTGTATGGCAGTATTCAGAGTCAGGAAGTGTGAATGGAATTAAGGGAGATGTGGATATGAATATTTCCTTTAAGACATGGTAAGTCTGTATAATTAGAAAGGCGGATGAAGTATGACAGATGTGGAGAAGATAGAGCAGCTTAAAGAAATGATTGCAGATAGCTCCAATATCGTTTTTTTTGGTGGAGCAGGCGTTTCTACAGAGAGCGGAATACCTGATTTTAGAAGTGTAGATGGTTTATATCATCAAAAATATGCGTATCCTCCGGAGACGATATTAAGTCATACCTTTTATAGAAGAAAGACAAAGGAATTTTATGATTTTTATAGAGAGAAGATGCTGTGTTTAGATGCGAAGCCTAATGCGGCGCATCTGGCACTGGCTAAGCTGGAGGCTGAGGGTAAGCTGAAGGCAATTGTAACGCAGAATATTGATGGATTACATCAAGCGGCAGGCAATCAGAAGGTGTTTGAGCTACATGGAAGTGTTCTTAGAAATTACTGTGAGGACTGTGGGCGATTCTATGATGTAAGATATATTGTTGAATCAGAGGACGTACCCAAATGCGAATGTGGAGGCTGCGTGAAGCCGGATGTGGTATTGTATGAGGAAGGCTTAGATAATGAAACATTACAAGGGGCAGTCAGGGCAATTGCAGAAGCTGATATGTTGATTATAGGAGGGACTTCTCTTGCAGTATATCCGGCGGCTGGATTAATTGATTATTATAAAGGAAACAAGCTTGTATTGATTAATAAAACACCAACACCGAAGGATTCGGTGGCAGATTTGGTGCTTTCAGGAAGTATTGGCGAGATTTTATCACAGTGTTGTTAAAAGAAGCCATTTGCTGCGCTGCTAAGAGCGGCGAGTACATAGATAGAGAGGTTGAAAGTTCATGGAATATGAAGTTGGAGATGTTGTAAGGTTAAAGAAACAGCATCCCTGTGGCAGCAGTGAATGGGAGATTCTGCGTGTGGGTGCAGACTTTCGATTGAAGTGTATGGGATGTGGACATCAGATTATGATTGCACGTCGATTGGTGGAGAAAAACACAAAAGATTTGCGTAAAAAAGCTTGAAAACACTAGGAAAATATGGTATCATATGACCTTGTGATATATATAATCCTTGCTTCTTCCCAGAGAAGAGGCCAGAGACCAAAAGGAGGTAACAAGCATGAACAAATATGAATTAGCCGTTGTTGTTAGCGCTAAGATCGAAGACGATGAAAGAGCCGCTACCATCGAGAAGGTAAAGAGCTACATCACAAGAAATGGTGGAACTATTACTAACGTAGATGAGTGGGGTAAGAAGAGATTAGCTTACGAAGTTCAGAAGATGAGAGAAGCTTTCTATTACTTCATCCAGTTCGATGCAGAGGCAACAGCTCCAGCAGAGATCGAGAGCAGAGTTCGTCTTATGGAGAATGTTGTTAGATATTTATGCGTTAGAGCAGACGAGAAATAGACAGTACAGGTAATACGTTGACAACACGTATTTGACGTAGAAAGTGGGAGAACTTAATATGAATAAAGCAATTATTATGGGGCGTTTAACTAGAGATCCTGAGGTAAGATATACACAGGGCGAGAACCAGATGGCAATTGCAAGATATACACTTGCGGTTGATAGAAGATTTAACCGTGGCGGTGATGAGAATACAGCTGATTTTATTCCGTGTGTTGCTTTTGGCAAGGCAGGGGAGTTTGCGGAGAGATATTTCCGTAAGGGTACTAAGATTGCTGTGACAGGCCGTATCCAGACAGGTAGCTATACCAATAAGGATGGTGTGAAAGTTTATACCACAGAAGTTGTTGTTGAAGAACAGGAATTTGCGGAAAGCAAAGGAAGTAATAATTCATCCGAAGGTGGTTTCGGAGGCGGTATGATGAGCCAGTCAGCTCCTGCACCAATGGCAGCAGCAGATGGATTTATGAACATTCCTGATGGAATTGATGAAGAATTACCGTTTAACTAATTGTAGATTATAAGATAGGAGGCTTTTCACCATGGCTTTTAATAAAACAGAAAAGGCTGATTCTCCAATGAAGAGAAGAGGCGGAATCCGTAGAAGAAAAAAAGTTTGGGTTTTTTGTGGCAAGGACAACGTAATTGATTACAAAGATACAGCAAAGTTAAAGAGATACGTATCTGAAAGAGGTAAGATTCTTCCTAGAAGAATTACAGGTACATGTGCTAAGCATCAGAGAGCTCTTACAGTAGCTGTTAAGCGTGCTCGTCACGTTGCATTAATGCCATACACAATCGATTAATTTATGGTTTAAGAACCGTCATTACTTTGGTAGTGGCGGTTTTTTTGTATGTTTATAATTGGATAAGCGTTTGAGGAAGAATACTGGTACTTTTTTTGAATATAGGGTATGATAGAAAAAGAGTATGAAGATTATAAGAAAGTGAGGTAATCAAGATGTCAAAGGTAATTGATAATTTTATTAGATATGTGAAGGTAGACACACAGTCAAGAGAGGAGCTTTCTGATAAGGTGCCGTCCACGGATAAGCAGAGAGATTTGGCAAAGATGTTGTATCAGGAGTTAGTAGACATGGGAGCATCTGATGTCAGATATGCCGAGGAGCATTGCTATGTATATGCTGTCATTCCGAGCAATATAGAAAAAGAGGTTCCGGCAATTGGTTTCATTGCTCATATGGATACAGCAGATGCCGTGAGTGGTGAGAATGTTAAGCCTAGAATCATTGAGAATTATGATGGTAAGGATATTGTACTGAATGCAGAGAAAAATATTGTGACTAAAGTTAGTGAATTTCCTATGTTGAAGGATTGTGTAGGAAAGAGTCTTATTGTAACTGATGGTACTACTTTACTTGGTGGAGATGATAAAGCAGGTGTGGCTGAGATTATGGCAATGGCTGAATATTTCCTGACACATCCTGAGATAAAGCATGGAAAGATTTGCATTGGATTTACACCGGATGAAGAGGTTGGACGTGGCGTAGATTTCTTTGATATTAAGGGATTTGGTGCGGACTATGCTTATACTGTAGATGGTGGTGAGCTCGGTGATATGAGCTATGAGTGCTTCCATGCTGCAGCAGCGAAGCTTTTGATACATGGTAAGAGTGTTCATCCAGGTTATGCAAAGAATATTATGAAGAATGCGCTTAAGCTTGCGATGGAGTTTGATGCGATGCTGCCACAGGAAGAATGTCCTGAATGTACAGAAGGGTATGAAGGTTTCTATCATATTACAGATATGAAGGGAACGGTAGAAGAGGCGGTAGTTGATTATATTATTAGAGATCATGACAGAGCTTTATTTGAGAAGCGCAAGGAGAATTTCCAGGCAATTGCAAAGAGTTTGAATGAGAAGCATGGGGAGACAATATTTGAAGTGGTTCTTAAGGACTCTTACAACAATATGAAGGAAATGATAGAGAAAGAAATGCATTTGGTGGATAACGCAAAGGCCGCTATGAAGAAGGTGGGAGTAACACCGAAGGTATCTCCGATTCGTGGAGGAACAGATGGTGCCAGATTATCCTTTGATGGGCTTCTTTGTCCAAATCTTTGCACAGGTTCAGAGGGACATCATGGTAAGAATGAGTTTGCATGTGTAGAGGATATGGAAAAGATAGTGGATATTTTAATTGAAATTATCGGTATTTATGCAGAGTTTGAAAAATAAATATCACTTGCCATACTCAGTATCAAAATATGTTATGGAACTTTACTTCAATTAATGGTATACTTAACATATGTAATTGTATCTAAATTCATGACAACAGATTATTTTTATATTATTGAATATAATTATTGATTATCTGTTTTAGGATTAATAATGCGTTTGGGTAGAGAATGTGATTGATTATAAGACAGATTAGGATAATAAGGGGTATTGAGTATGAAGCAAAGAGTCAAACTGAAAGGAAGACTGAAGGCTTATCTTCAGGGAGCTCTGATATTAGGTTTTCTGTTAGCAGCAGTTAATGTTGGAATTTATTTTTTGGATATAGAATCAGGCATGGTCCTTACTGTATTTGTTGTATTTTATATGGTGACAATTTCTGTGTTGCTCTATCATAATAAGCCGATTATTATGAATGAATTTGTGAATTTTGCAACTCAGTACGGACAGATTCAAAGGCGATTACTTCGAGATTTAGAGCTGCCACATGTCTTAATGGATGAGAATGGTAAGATTATTTGGATGAATATTGCCTTTGAGCAGGTAGTGCATAAGGATAAGGGGTATCGTAAGTCGATTACATCACTGTTCCCTAGCATTACTAAGGATAAGCTGACATTTGAGCAGGATGCGCAGTATGAATTGACCTTTGAAGAACGTGATTATATTATGAAGCTGAAGAATGTTTCCATGCAGGATGTGATTGATAAGAGTGATTTGATTCACGAGGATACATTTGAAGGACATTTTATTGCAGCATATTTATTTGACCAAACAGAGTTAAATGAAGTTAAGCGTGAGAATGATATGCAGAGTCTCGTGCTAGGTTTGATTTATCTTGATAATTACGAGGAAGCGTTGGAAAGCGTAGAAGAGGTTCGCCGTTCTCTGCTAGTAGCTTTGATTGACAGACGCATTAATAAGTATATTACTTCTTTAGATGGTATTGTTAAGAAGACAGAAAAGGATAAGTATTTCATTGTGCTTAGAAAGAGAGCCTTGTTAGCTATGCAGGAGGCTCGCTTTGATCTCCTTGAGGACGTCAAGAATGTCAATATTGGAAATGAGATGGCGGTAACCATTAGTATTGGTATTGGATTGGGCGGTATGACCTATGCGCAGAATTACGAGTTCGCACGTACTTCTATCGATTTGGCTCTTGGACGTGGCGGTGACCAGGCTGTAGTTAAGATGGATGATTCTATTATCTATTATGGAGGAAAGAGCCAGCAGGTGGAGAAGAATACCAGAGTAAAGGCGCGAGTAAAGGCACATGCTTTGCAGGAGATTATTACTAGCAAGGACCGTGTTTTGGTGATGGGACATAAGCTCTCTGACGTAGATAGCTTTGGTGCTGCGGTAGGTATCAGTTGTATTGCCAGAGCATTAGAGAAGAAGTCACATATTGTCATAGATGATATTACCACTTCTGTACGTCCTCTAATAGATTTGTTTAAGAACAAAGAGGAATATAGTGAGGATTATGTGATTAATAGTTCACAGGCATTAGAGCTTGCAGGGAACAACACGGTATTGGTAGTGGTGGATGTTAACAGACCGAGTATTACAGAGTGTCCTGAGCTTATCAGACGTTGTAAGACGGTAGTAGTGTTGGACCATCATAGACAAACAACAGAGATTATTGAGAATGCGACACTTTCCTATGTAGAGCCATATGCGTCCAGTGCGTGTGAGATGGTTGCAGAGGTATTGCAGTATATTGGTAATAATGTTAAAGTGAAGTCAAATGAGGCAGACTGCCTGTATTCGGGTATTATCATAGATACGAATAATTTTACTGCAAAGACAGGTGTCAGAACCTTTGAGGCAGCAGCCTTTTTGCGACGCAGTGGTGCAGATGTTACCCGTGTCCGTAAGCTCTTTAGAGCGGATGCACAGGAATATAAGGCAAAGGCAGATGCAGTAAGTCAGGCAGAGATTTATAAGCAGTATTTTGCCATTTCCGTATGTACTGCAGAGGATTTACCCAATCCTACCATTATTGGTGCACAGGCGGCAAATGAGCT
>JAZNMO010000194.1:0-40443 GCA_045579665.1 Lachnospiraceae bacterium | reverse complement strand
GAAGCACTCCCGACTAAGATACCGTAAAAGATTATTATTATAATTAACTGACAATATTGCATATGAAATAATAATGTTGTATTATTTATATAATAGCTTAAATATATTTCGATAGTATGTTGTTGTATCAAAATGCTTTTTGAGAAAAACACTAGGGGAATGGTATTGGAAAATGTCAAGATGAAGGTATATAAGAGAAATTGGATTGAAGAACATAATTTTCTTCTATATACAAAGGGGTAAAGCAAATGAAAGAAAAGAAAATCAAAGAAAAGAAAATCAAAGAAAAGATTAAGAAAAACAAAAAGCAAGTGGTGAAAGCAAACGAAAAGCTGAAGAACATGAAAGTTGGTAAAAAAATCAATTCTGGATTCAAAATTGCTTTGGCGTGCTTGGTTATCGCGATTGTGGTTGGAATGGTTGGAATGATTTTTATTAACAGCCAGTTAAAGAAGTATGAAGAAAAGTACTATACCAATAATGACTTACAGCTGGAGATTCGTAAGGATTTGCAAATGGTAGGTAAGCAGGTGCTTTGGTCACTAACTACTAAGGATAAAAACACGACAGCTGATAGACTGTTAGTGGCAGAAGAGTATGCGGGCTACATCGATGCCAATCTTGCAGCTTTGGCAGCTAATTTTGATGATGAGGAATTATGCGCAAGACTACAAGAGGCTGTAGACGCATTGCAGGTAGAGAGAGAAGAGATTATGGTTCTTGCAGGTGATAATCTCATTAACATGGCATTGCTCGAATACAATGAGCAGTATTCAGTAGCGAGTGATGCAGTGCAGGATATTCTGTTGGAAATTGGTGAGGTGGCAGATGAACAGGCTGGCTTTGCATATCAGTCAGCTCGAATCTTTGGATATATTATGCAGGGAATCTTAGGTATTATAGGTATCCTTGCCTTTGTGTTGGTTATAAGAGTGTCTAAGACGATTACAAAGACAATTTGTGATCCATTAGAGGAGCTTGGTGTTGCTGCTACAAAGCTGGAAGAAGGCGACTTGAATATTGATATCGCTTATGTGAGTGAGGATGAGCTTGGCGATCTGGCAGAGAATTTCAGAACCACTTGTGATCAGATTAAGATAGTAATACATGATGCCGGAGCGATATTGACTCAGATGGCAGAAGGTAATTTTGACATTCATAGCAATGCCAGAGACCGCTATGTGGGTGAGTTTGAAGTTCTGTTACTTAGCATGAGAAAGATGAGAGATCAGCTATCAGATACCTTCCGTCAGATGAATGAGGCTGCTGAACAGGTAAATGTAGGGGCAACGCAGATGGCAGAAAGTGCACAGGAGCTTGCAGAGGGAGCAACTGAGCAGGCAGGTGCTGTGCAGGAGCTTACGGCTACTGTAGATGATGTGAACAATATCGCAGGACAGAGTGCAGCAGCAGCAACTGAGGCTGCCGGAAATACAAGTGAAGCTGCCAAGACAGCGCAGCATAGCACGGCAGAGATTAAACAGTTAACAGAGGCAATGGAGGCTATCACAGATACCTCAAGAGAGATTGAAAATATCATTGGAGCAATTGAAGATATTGCTGAACAGACGAATCTGCTTTCGCTGAATGCGTCTATTGAAGCTGCAAGAGCAGGCGAGGCAGGAAAAGGCTTTGCGGTGGTAGCAGATCAGATTGGTAAGCTGGCATCAGAAAGTGCACAGTCAGCAGTTATGACAAGAGAACTGATTAGCAAATCCTTAGAGCAGATTGAAAAAGGAAATGAGATTACAAATCGAACAGCAAACGGCATCGAAGAAGTAATTCGGAGTATGTCAGAGTTTGCGCAGGTTGCATCAGGTGCGGCAGATGCATCGAATACACAGGTGGATATGCTTAAGCAGGTTGGTGCCGGAATAGAGCAGATTAATACTGTTGTACAGAGTAACTCGGCAGCAGCCCAGCAAACCTCTGCGGTTAGTGAAGAGCTTGCAGCGCAGGCAACACAGCTAAAGGAAATGATTAATCAGTTTAGGATTCCGAAAATCTAATTATAAATGGAATAAAATACCACAAAATATACATCAGGTATCGGATATACTTGATGTATATTTTTAGAAAGGAAGGTATTCCTATGTATT
This sequence comes from Lachnospiraceae bacterium, assembly GCA_045579665.1. Classification (GTDB taxonomy): domain Bacteria; phylum Bacillota; class Clostridia; order Lachnospirales; family Lachnospiraceae; genus COE1. The sequence continues at coordinate 38,344 of JAZNMO010000194.1, read as the reverse complement.
TTGCACCACTGGAAGAAATTAATGGATTTAAGGTAAGACCGGGAGAATATCTCCACAATGGCGCAACTGTAGTAGAGGGAGGTATCAGCTTTACGATACATTCTAACGGTGCTACAGCATGTACATTATGTCTGTTTCGAGAGGGAGAGGAGATTCCTTATGCGGAAATTCCGTATCCGGAGTCCTATCGCATTGGAAATGTGTTTTCCATGACGGTATTTGATTTGAATCCAGAGGAGTTTGAATATGCGTACCGTTTGGATGGTCCGTATGATTTAAAGAAGGGACTTCTGTTTGATGGTGCTAATTATATATTGGACCCATATGCAAAGGCAGTTACCGGGCAGCGTATTTGGGGTGAAAGAAACCAACAGAATCAGAAATTTTACAAGGCAAGAGTTGTAACAGGAACTTATGATTGGGGCAATTTTGTGCAGCCGAATCGAGAGTTCAAGGATATGATTGTCTATGAAATGCATGTGCGCGGATTCACAAAGGATTATTCCTCAGGCGTAGAGCACAGGGGAACCTTTGCAGGAATCAAAGAGAAGATTCCATATCTTTTGGAGCTTGGCGTGAATACATTGGAGCTTATGCCAATATTTGAGTTTGATGAGATGGAGGATATGCGTGTCCATGATGGCACTCTTCTCTATAATTACTGGGGCTATAGTCCGGTCAGTTTTTTCTCGCCCAATACCAGTTATGCGGCGGCAATGGAACACAATCGTGAAGGGCAGGAGCTCAAGGAATTGATTAGGGAGCTCCATCAGCATGGCATAGAAGTTATCCTGGATGTTGTGTTTAACCATACGGCAGAAGGTAATGAAATGGGACCGACCTTTAGCTTTAAGGGTATTGATAATAATATTTATTACATGCTGACACCGGACGGAAAGTATTATAATTTCAGCGGTTGCGGCAATGTCATGAACTGCAATCATCCGATTGTCCAGCAGTTTGTTTTGGAATGCCTGCGCTACTGGGTGGTGGAGTACCGTGTTGACGGGTTCCGATTTGACCTGGCATCCATTATGGGAAGAAATGAAGATGGTTCGCCTATGAGCAAGCCTCCTCTTTTGCAGAGTCTGGCATTTGACCCGATATTGGGCAAGGTAAAGCTGATTGCAGAGGCATGGGATGCAGGCGGACTTTATCAGGTGGGAAGCTTCCCGGCATGGAATCGTTGGGCAGAGTGGAATGGTAAGTATCGTGATGATATGCGCTGTTTCCTCAAGGGAGACTATGGCATGGCACAGGCTGCAATCAACCGAATTACAGGGTCACTGGACCTGTACAATCCTGAAAAACGAGGCGAGAATGCATCCGTTAATTTTATTAACTGTCATGATGGTTTTACCCTTTATGACCTCTATGCTTATAATGAAAAGCATAATGAGAAAAATGGCTGGAGCAATACGGATGGTGATGACCATAATAACAGCTGGAACTGCGGTGCAGAGGGAGAAACAGATTCTCAGGAGGTATTGGCACTTAGAAACCGAATGCGGAAGAATGCCTTCGCAGTGCTGATGTGCAGCAGAGGCTCTGCTATGTTTCTAGCTGGAGATGAGTTCTGTAATACACAGTTTGGAAATAACAACGCATATTGTCAGGACAGCTACATTTCATGGCTTGATTGGGATAGAAAAGAGCAGTATTCTGAGATGTTTGAATTCTGTAAATACATGATACAGATTCGAAAAACGCATCCGATTCTGCACGGACATTCCGGAAACTGTGGCTGTGGCTTCCCGGAGGTGAGCGTGCATAATAAGACTGCATGGAACAGTCATTGTGACGGAGATACCAAGACGATTGGCGTTATGTTTGCAGGCAGAAATGCAGAAAATACAGAAGATGATGTAATCTATATAGGTATAAACGCTTTTTGGGAGCCTCAGGAGGTACAACTGCCGAATCTGCCTCTTGGAAGAAAGTGGAGAATCCTTGTGAATACAGAGTTTGCCCATACTCCGGACGTGGATTATCAGGCATTAACCCAGTGGAAAGGTCATGAAGCCATTGTCATGTGTCCACGAAGTGTCGTAGTAGCAGTAGTCGAAAAATGGTAAAATAATTGTAAAATTATTGAGAAAATATTTTCAAATATTCAATTATAATGTATAATGTATTATGAACAGTGCGAAAAATCAAGCAGTACCGAAGGTACTATTTGATTTTTGCACTCATAATAACGAGCAAACCGTCTGCGAAGCAGACAATGAGTACGAAGTACGAGTTTGCGAGTGGCGAGCAGCGAATGATAAAGATAAAGATATATTATATACGAAAGGCGGTAGCATAATGGCGAAAGTATTGGTAGTAGACGACGCAGCATTTATGCGTATGTCGATACAGAAAATGTTGGAGCCTCATGGTCATGAGATGATAGGAGAAGCAGAGAACGGTGTGGAGGCAATCAAGAAATATATGGAGTTGAAGCCGGACATTGTTCTTTTGGATATTACTATGCCGGAGATGAATGGTGTCGAAGCCCTGAAGCAGATTAAGGAAAAGGATCCGAATGCAAAGGTTGTTATTTGTTCTGCAATGGGACAGCAGGCAATGGTTGCCCAGGCAATTCAGTATGGTGCGAAGGATTTCGTTGTAAAGCCTTTTGAGGTAGAACGACTGATTGCTGCGATTGACAGAGTTATGGGCAAATAAGCAGTTAGAATATTGGTTATGAATCTGTAAAGCGCAAATGGAAAAGTTTTATTTGGAAAAATATGAAAATAGCGGTTTACAAACCGCTGTTTTTATTGTATGATTTAGAAAACGTTTTCCGTAAAACGTTTTCTAAATGAGTCAGAGGAAGCCTCCATGGAAACAACTTCCTTTGATGAAGACAGTAATTTTAGGAGGGATAGCTTGGTTTCGATTAAGGATGTAGCCAAGCATGCAGGTGTAGCAATATCTACAGTATCCAAGGTTCTGAATAAGTATCCGAATGTCAGTGAGGAGACCAGATTAAAGGTCAATGCGGCAATTGAAGAGCTGGGGTTTGTACCCAATTCCATTGCGTCAGCTCTTTCTTCAAAGAAAACAGACAGGGTTGCACTACTGTTAGATGCGAACAGGCATGCGCAGGCGATTGACGAGATTCCTATGAAGTATATTGTAGGAGCCATTAATACAGCAAAGGAATTAAATATAGATATCATCACAGTATTCTTTACCATGATTCAGGAGATGAGCGTGGAAGAGGTGGCAAGATATTTTCAGTCACAGAGTATCGAAGGCTTGATTATCTGTGGTTTGTCGAAGCAGGATACCGTGTTGCATGAGCTGATTGCAACAGGTAAGTTTAAGATTGTATTAATTGATGCACCGGGAGTAAGTGAGAGTACTTCAAGCATTCATATTGACCATAAGCAGGCACAGTATGAGGTTGCAAAGGAAATGATTGTTACGAATAAAGCAAGCTTTGAGAAGATGTACGGAGTAGGCATGAAGGCACCGGATGCTGCTGATGATGAGGCAGGGGATGAACCTTATGAATGGGGAAAGAAGATTCTCTATATTGCAGGCAAGCCTAATGGTTATGTTTCAGATGAAAGAATGCAGGGAATGCTTCGTTTGGCAGAGGAATTAGATTTGACTTTGACGGTTCAGACCGGTAATTTTAGTGAGCTTCAGGCGAGAAATATTACCATGGAGTATGCAGAGGGGCAGGATGCTATTGTGTGTGCATCCGACCTTATGGCGATTGGTGCGATGAAGGCATTGATAGATATGGACATTTTCCGACCGGTATGTGGATATGATGGTATTAATCTGATGGGATATGCAGGTAAGCAGATGCATACGGTAAAGCAGGATTTTCAAGAGATTGCAGCGATTGCAATGAAGGAGATGGTGCGCCTTATGTCCGGTAAAGAGGGACGAGAGGTTATTGTAGAGCATCAGTTGATACGAATTGAATATAAGGATGTTATTTCTTAATAAAAGTGGAAAAGATATATAATAAGAATTTTTATGCTGCCGGTGAGTGAAAGCGCCGGCAGGGAAAGAAGAGGTAGACATGAGCGTTAAAACAAATTTGGAAGCAGCAGCACAGAAGATGTACGGTAAAGCGATTGCACAGCTTGATGACAAGCAGCTTTATTTTGCAATCCTGCAGATGACTAAGGAGATGATGCAGGGTAAGGGTCAGATTAAGGGAAGCAAGAAGGTATATTATATTTCAGCAGAGTTCTTAATCGGTAAGTTATTATCAAATAACCTGATTAACCTTGGCATCTATGACGAGTTAGAGGATGTACTTAAGGCAGAGGGCAAGGAATTAAGCCGTATTGAAGAGGTTGAGCCGGAACCATCCCTTGGTAACGGTGGTCTTGGAAGACTTGCAGCCTGCTTCTTAGATTCTATCGCATCTCTTGGACTTCCGGGAGATGGTATCGGTTTGAACTATCATTTTGGGTTATTTAAGCAGGTATTTGTTGACAGACAGCAGACTGCCGAGAAGAATGACTGGATTGAGTCACAGTCATGGTTAACAAAGACTGACATTACATTCCCTGTTTACTTTGGTAAGAAGAAGGTAATGTCAAGATTATATGATATTGATGTTATTGGTTATGAGCAGGGTGTCAATAAGCTTCATTTATTTGATATTGAGACTATCGACGAGAGTATCGTTGAAGATGGTATTGATTTTGATAAGAAGGATATTGATAAGAACCTTACATTATTCTTATATCCGGATGATTCAGATGAGGCAGGTCAGATGCTTCGTATTTACCAGCAGTATTTCATGGTATGTAACGGCGCACAGCTTATCTTAAAGGAGATGAAGGATAACGGTTATGACCTTCATAAGATGTATGACCATGCAGTTATCCAGATTAACGATACACATCCTACAATGGTTATTCCTGAGCTTATCAGAATCCTTACAGAGGAAGAGGGCTTTGAGATGGAAGAGGCGATTGAGGTTGTAAGCAAGACCTGTGCATATACTAATCACACTATCCTTGCAGAGGCTTTGGAGAAGTGGCCAATCAAGTATTTACAGAAGGTTGTTCCACAGCTTATGCCTATTATCTGGGAGCTTGATAAGAGAATTGCCATCAAGTATGATGACCCGAAGGTACAGATTATCGATAAGGATTTGAGAGTACACATGGCTCATATCGATATTCATTATGGCTTCTCAGTAAACGGTGTTGCTGCGATTCATACAGAGATTTTAAAGGATACAGAGTTAAATCATTTTTATAAGATTTATCCTGAAAAGTTCAACAACAAGACAAACGGTATTACCTTTAGGAGATGGTTATTATCATGTAACAGAGAGCTTGCTGATTTGATTACAAAGACAATCGGTGATGGCTACAAGAAGGATGCTGATGAGCTTGAGAAGCTTCTTAAGTTTAAGGAGGACGAGGCTCTTTTAACAGCAATTAAGACAATCAAGAAGGATAAGAAGGCTGCGTTGGCGCAGTATATTAAGGAGAACGAGGGACAGGAGATTAATCCTGAGTCTATCTACGATATCCAGATTAAGAGACTTCATGAGTATAAGCGTCAGCAGATGAATGCGCTTTATATTATTCATAAGTATCTTGAGATTAAGGCCGGTAAGAAGCCGTCTACACCAATCACATTTATCTTTGGTGCAAAGGCAGCGCCTGCATATATCATTGCACAGGATATTATTCATTTACTCCTTTGCTTACAGGAAATCGTGAATAACGACCCTGATGTAAAGGACTATATGAAGGTTGTTATGGTAAAGTACTACAACGTAAGCTACGCAGAGAAGCTGATTCCTGCATGTGATATTTCAGAGCAGATTTCACTTGCTTCTAAGGAGGCATCAGGTACAGGTAACATGAAGTTCATGTTAAACGGTGCGGTAACTCTTGGTACAAGTGACGGTGCTAACGTAGAGATTAACGAGCTTGTTGGCGATGAGAACATTTATGTATTCGGTGAGAAGTCAGAGGCAGTTATTGAGCATTATGCAAAGGCTGACTATGTTTCAAAGAAGTTCTACGAGGGCAGCAAGGTAATCAAGGAAGCGGTTGATTTTATTATCGGCAAGCAGGTTATGGCAGTTGGTAACGAGGAGAGATTGACACGACTTCATAAGGAGTTAATCAATAAGGACTGGTTTATGACATTGCTTGACTTAGAGGACTATATCGAGACTAAGGATAAGATGTTTGAAGACTATAAGGATGAGGCTAAGTGGAAGCGCATGATGCTTGTAAACATTGCAAAGGCAGGCTTCTTCTCATCAGACAGAACAATTGCAGAGTATAACAGAGATATTTGGAAGTTGAAGTAATCCGATGATGGGGCGGTACGCTATTTGGGCGTACCGCTTTGTCGTTGTGTGGCTTTGCCGGAGTCGTTGGTAGGGATTGCGAAGGAAGCGAAGGTGTGATTAGGTGATAGGGCGAGGGTGGACAAGTTAAGACAATTATTATTGGACTAGCGGTTGGAAGCGGTTGATGTGGCTAGGCTGAGATTGAAGGTTGGTGAAATGAGGAAAGTTGGTCTCAGGAGCGGAAAATGGTGGTAAAGACCAAGTGAAATGTGGAAAGTTGGTCTCAGGAGAAGAAAAGTGTCGCTGAGACCAAGTAGGAAAAGAAAAGTTGGTCTCAGGGGAAGAAAAGTGTCGCTGAGACCAAGTAAGAGAAGAAAAGTTGGTCTCAGGAGAAGAAAAGTAGTGCTGAGACCAAGTGAGACATGAAATATTTATTAAATGTTATAATTTGGAATATTTAGTATTGATTTTAAGTATATAAATTATTATTATAAACGTGATATATATAATTTCTTTATGTTAAGAAGAGTAAGGATAGAGGGGCAATTATTGTACTTAGTCTGCTTAACACATATTTATGAGCTAAAGCTATTTCTTTAGTAGAAGCTATTCTTGCTTGATTCAAGCAAATATTTCAAATTATAAATCAATCCATAATAAGTACATAGTATCTAAAGAGAATAAGTCTGTTAGGTATTATATTAAATTAGTGAATCTATACAAAGACTTATGGGAGTATAAAGGAGTTTTATGTTTTACGAAGAATTGAAAAGAGAACAAGAGTATCTTGCGAAGCAAATTGCGGGTATTGAGGTTAGATTAGAAGGAATGCCTCAGGGGAAATTGATTTGTGCAAAAAACAGGGAGTGGTATAAGTGGTATGTGAGCGATGGTAAGAAGAAAATATACATATCCAGCAAAGATAATGCAATAGCAGAAATGTTGGCGGAGAAGTGTTACTTATTAGTTAAACAGGAAGAGTTAAAGAATAAGAAGAGTATTTTGGAAAAACTAGAGACTGGCTATTTAAAATATTCAAAAGAGACAGAGCGGTTCTGGGAAAAGCACCCCGGTATATGCAAGCTGTTGAAGATGTCAAAGCCTAATTTGTCGGATGAATTGGCAGAGTGGGTAAATGCAGAATACAAAACCAATACCTGCTTTCCGGAGAATTTGAAATTTGAAACACCGTGGGGAGAGGTATTTCGTTCAAAATCGGAATCCATGATTGCGATGCAGCTGAGAGAAAGAGGGATTCCGTATCGTTATGAATGTGAACTGGAACTGGGGAATGAGACGATATATCCGGATTTTACGATACGGCATCCAAGGACGGGGAGAATCTATTATTATGAGCATTTTGGAAAGATGGATGATGTGAAATATACGAATAGGAACTTACCAAAGATTTCGCTTTATACAAGGCATGGTATTATTCCGGGTATTCATTTGATTATGTCATTTGAGACGCAGGATGAACCGTTGAGTGTATATACAATCGATAGTTTGCTTACGCAGTATTTTGGATAAGAAAATCAAAATATCCTATTGCTAAAAAATCGAGTAAATGTTATGATTTTCTTAAATATTGGAAACGTTACCGATGGATAATAAAAGGATAATGGATGTGCTGATATTAAGCAGAGATAAGGTAATGGAACATATCTGTGATAAACATCAAATATGCCAGGTAATGAAGGGAAAATCCCAAAGAGTAGTGAGATGAAAATGTATCAGCAAGAAGCAATTGGAGGTTATGTATGAGAAATTGTGGAGTGTTACTACCAGTATCAAGTTTACCGACAAAATATGGTATCGGCGGCTTTTCGAAGGAAGCATTTGAGTTTGTTGATTTCCTTGCGAGGGCAGGGCAGACTTATTGGCAGATTCTGCCGTTAGGACCGACAGGTTACGGAGATTCGCCTTATCAGTCATTCTCAACTTTTGCGGGGAATCCTTACTATATCAGTTTGGAGAAGCTGATGGAAGAGGGATTACTGACAGCAGAGGAGTGTGAGGCGGAAGATTCCTATGATAATGAGAATTACGTGAATTATGAAAAGATATACAATACCAGATTCAAGCTTCTGAAAAAAGCATTTGACAGAGCTGACATAAACGGGGATAATTCATATCAGAGCTTTGTAAAAGAAAATGAAGCATGGTTAAAGGATTATGCTTCCTATATGGCAATTAAGGATTCCTTGGGCGGTATCTCATGGATAGAGTGGGAGGAGGATATCAGACTTCGTAAGCCTGAGGCGATGGCGCAATATCAGAAGGAGCTTGCAGAGGAGATTAGTTTTTATTGCTATCAGCAGTATCTCTTTGCAAAGCAGTGGAAGGAATTAAAAACATATGCCAATAAGAAGGGCGTTAAGATTATCGGAGATATCCCGATTTATGTCGCATTTGACAGTGCGGATACATGGGCGAATCCGGAGCTCTTCCAGTTAGATAAGAAGAATATCCCGATTGCAGTAGCAGGTTGTCCTCCGGACGCATTTTCGGCGACAGGACAGTTATGGGGTAATCCTTTGTATCGTTGGGATTACCATGAGAAGACAGGCTTTGCATGGTGGATTCGTCGTATGGAGTATTGCTTCAGATTATATGATATGGTTCGTATTGATCACTTCAGAGGATTTGATGAGTACTGGGCGATTCCGTATGGTGATGAGACAGCAGAGTTTGGTGAGTGGAAGAAGGGACCGGGTTATGCACTTTTTGCCGAGATGAAGAAGCAGTTAGGCAACAGACCTGTTATCGCAGAGGATTTAGGATTCCTGACACCGAGCGTGTTAAAGCTTGTGAAGAAGACAGGGTATCCCGGTATGAAGATATTGCAGTTTGCCTTTGATTCAAGAGAGGAAAGCGACTATCTTCCGCATAATTATACGAACAACAGCGTAGTATATACCGGAACACATGATAATGATACAGTAAATGGCTGGATTCCTGCGATGAACAGAAGAGATTTGGCATTTGCAAAGAAATATGCCGGAGTAAAGAGAACAAAGGACTTATGCTCGGCGTTGATTAAGATGGCACTTGCCAGTGTATCTGATACTGCGATTATTCCAATGCAGGATTATCTGGAACTTGGCAGTGAAGCAAGAATTAATACACCATCCACACTTGGAGGCAACTGGGAGTGGAGAGTGACATCAGAGGCTATGACTGATGAGCTTGCAAAGAAGATGCTTGAGTGGGCACGCATTTTTGGACGTGTTGCAAGATAATAATAAAGAGGGATTGCTTCGTAAGAAGCGTTACAAGATAATACAAAAGACTATATCTGCGTCGATTGGGAAGGGTCGGCGCAGATTTTAGAAAGGTGAGGATTACAATGTTTGAACCTACTATTAAAGACATTGCGAAGATATGCGGTGTTGGTGTCAGTACAGTATCCAGAGCAATTAATAATCATCCTGATATCAATCCTGAGACAAAGGCGATGATATTGGAGACGATTAAAGAGTACGGCTATGTACCGAATAACAGCGCCCGTAATCTAAAGCGTGTGGATGCAAAGGCGATTGCTGTATTGGTAAAGGGTATCACGAATCCCTTCTTCTCTAATATGATTAAGGTGATAGAGGAAGAGTGTAAGCGTAAGAAGTATTCGATGGAGCTGCAGCATATCGAGACCGATGAGGATGAGGTTGAGGTAGCACAGAAGGTAGTAAAGGAGAAGCGTCTGCGAGGAATTATATTTCTTGGAGGCCGTTTTTCGCATTCAGAGGATAAGCTGAAGAAGCTCAATGTTCCTTTCGTATTCAGTACGGCAGGTTCTGTACCGGAGAATATCAGTAAGCATCATTATTCCAGTATTGGTGTAGATGATAGAAAGGAAGCAGCCAAGGTCATTGATTATCTGATTGGGCTTGGTCATAAGAAGATAGCGTTGATAGCAACTGAGACAGAGGCAAAGAGTATCGGTCAGCTGCGTATGCAGGGGTATTTTGATTCGCTGTCAAAGCATGGAATACCGGTGAATTACAAGCTGATTTATCAGACCAGAGAGGATATTGACCATTTCTCTATGGAGAATGGATATCAGACGACACAGAGGCTGATTGCATCAGGAGAGCCATTTACAGCAGTGTTTGCCATGTCGGATACACTGGCGATAGGAGCATCAAGAGCCTTGACGGAAGCAGGATTAAAGATTCCTGATGATGTTTCGCTGGTTGGTTATGACGGTATCGAGATAGGTGATTATATTACACCAAGGTTGACTACGATTCGTCAGCCGATAGAGGAGATGGCAAAGGCGACGACGAAGCTGTTGTTTGATATAATAGCAGGCAAGAAGGAGCATCAGCATCTGGCATATGATGCCGAGCTTCTAGAGAAGGAATCAACCAAGCCATTGGAAGGATAGGATATAGCTGATGTTTCAGATAAAAATGTTTGGATACTTTCGAATGACGAGAAAAGGACAGGTGCTGGACGAGGGAAGCATTCATTCGACAATACTGATTAAGCTTTTGGTATTTATGCTGTTAAATAGAGACAGAGTACTTACCAATATTGAGCTGGAAAGACATCTGTGGAAGCCACAGGAGATTGAGAATCCGGCGGATGCGTTGAAGAATCTGATGTACAGATTGCGTAAGGCGTTGAATACAGCATTTGGTGAAGGCAATTACATATTGACAGGACGTGGAAACTATCGATGGAATCCGGAGCAGGCAGTGGAGCTTGATACAGAGCTGTTTGAACAGGCTTATGAGAAGGCAAGAGATGTGGACAGCAAAGAGGATGAGAGGCTGATTCAGCTTGAGAGGTCGATAGAAATCTATGAAGGAATGTTTCTTGCCAATATAGAAAATGATTATTGGATTAGTAATCAGAGTATGTTTTACCATTCGAGGTATTTGTATCTGATGGAGAAGCTTCTGGCGTATTACTGGGAGCAGGAGGACTATGAGGCAGTTGAGAGATACTGTACGCAAGGTCTTGCAATAGATGAGTATGATGAAGCAATGAATCTGTATAAGATGAGGGCACTCTCTAGAATGGGGAAGGAGCGTCAGGCAGAGAAGTTCTTCTATTCATTGGAACAGAATGTTAAGAATGGGCTTGGCGTGAACGGAATTGAACTGATTCGTAATATGAAAAGGGAGCTTCAGCTAGAGGAACGTACCAATGAGATATCCAGACAGGAGCTACAGAGAGCTTTAACAGAAAGAGCGGCTGTTCTGGAGAAAAAGGCGGTCATCTGTGATTTTGAGGAGTTCAAGTTCCTATATGCACTGCAGGCACGTAAGAATGCAAGACGTCAGGAGGAGGGATATATTATCCTGCTGACAGTGGAGCTCAATGATGACCTGGAGGTAAACCCTCATAATGTGGAGGATTATTTGCTGCAGTTTGCCATGGATGGAGTGGGCAAGGTGTTGGAGAACTATCTGAGAGAATTTGATATCGTTACAAAGTGTAGTAACTGCCAGTATATTATCATGCTGGACCGTTGTTCTTATAATAATTCCATTAAGGTGGCACAGCGTATGCTGAAGCGGTACGAAAGTACAGCTGGTACCAGATTCGTAAAATTAGTGCCGGATATCCATAAAATAACAATGGAAGTTGAATAAATTGCACAAAAAGAATTTTGGGAATGGAAAAATGAAACATATTATGTTATTATAGACCATGCATAAGTGTTACTTAGGGGGATTGACAACACGTATTACAGCGTTAGGGAGAGTATCTTATGTTGAGAGAGATATTATACGTGCTAATTAATGTCGTATGATATAGAAATCACACAGAGTATAAGAGGGAGGAGGAGAGATCTTTATGAAGAAGAGAGTTTTAGCATTGGCTTCCGCAGTTATGTTGGTATTAGGTATGCAGATGACAGTTTGCGCAGCTAGCCCAACAGCTCAGGAATTACTTGCACCTCGTGTAGATATCGTTATCGATTTAGAGGATGCAGATATTACAGTAGCAGCAGGAGATGTAGAGGTTGCCAGCACATCAGCACAGTTCAAGGTTGGTGTTATGGAGGCTTTACAGGAGTGCTTAGGTGAGGATATCACAGTTAAGAATATCGTTGATGTTAAGGGAGAAGGCGCTGTAGCTTTGAATGTACCTGGTGTACAGGCAGGAGACAGCATTAAGGTTCTTGCTTACAACAACGCAGCTAAGAACTGGGAGTTCCTTCCAGCTATGGCAACAGCTGACACAGTTAACACTGTAGTAGGTGATAACAGCAAGCTTGTTGTATTAGAGGATGAGGCAGTTGCTTTAGCAGCTACACCTTCCGTTTCTTTAGATTCTAGCGCTTTAGTAGCACCTAGAACAGGCGAAGCAGGTATCGCTATGGTTGCTTTCCTTGCATTAGGATGTGCAGCAGTAGTAGTTGCTTCTAAGAAGAGACTTGCAGCTTTTAACTAAGCTATAGGTTTTATATTTTATTTTATTGATTTTGATATGTGTGGTTTTGATGGGTCCCCGGTTCACACCGGGGACTTAACTTTAATTATCAATTAAAGTTAAGAACACAGGGAGAAAGTATGAAGAAGAGAAAGAAGAACAAAGTCCTGCAGTTTGTAGTGGGATTTGTCATTTGTATCGCGATATTGGTTACAATGGGAGTGGTAACCTTCGCTGTTGTAAGTCATATGGGAGGTCAAAGGCTGAAGCAGCAGGCGACTTCTAAGGCACCGGTTTTTACGGATGCTATTGTAGATGTATATGAGATATCTGAGAAAGCGAAAGAAGATGCTGACCTGAAGGAAGGACAGATTTATTATAAGGGTCAGAAGTATCAGTACAATGAGGATATTATGACTTTTGTTTTTATGGGAATTGATTACATGGGAACTGTAGATGAGCTGCTCGAGGAGACGATGGGAGGCCAGTCAGATTTGATTATGCTGGGCGTACTGAATCCTCATAAGAAGTCGATCGAGCTGATTGCAATTAATCGCAATACGATGACACAGATCCATCGCTATGCGACGGATGGCACCTATGTAGATACCGTGGATGCACAGATTACACTGCAGCATGCATATGGCACCGGTGGTACAGACAGCTGTGAGAAGATGGTGGCAGCAGTGGATAATCTGATGTATATGATACCGATTCATGGATACTATGCGATGAATATGGGAGCGATTAGTATGCTGAATGATGCTGTCGGTGGCGTAGAGCTGGTGGTAATGGAAGACTTGGATGTATGGTATGAGGATAATATAAGCTTTACCAAGGGTGAGAAAGTACTCCTACTAGGTGAAGATGCCTATTGGTATACTAAATATCGTGACCATAGAGTAGAAGGCTCTGCCAATACAAGATTAGAGAGACAAAAGCAGTATTTGTCAGCGTTTATTCAGAAGACAAAGCAAATGGTAATGCAGGATTTATCCATTCCGTTGGAATTATATGAGATTATCGCTGACTACTCGGTAACGGATGTTACGGTAGACGAGATGATGTATCTTGCTAGTCAGGCAGTCACCTATAGCTTTGATGTGAGTAATATACACAGTATACCGGGAGAGACGATAGTAAATGGTGAATATGAGGAGTTCTATGTGGATGAAGCAGGCTTATATGATATTATCGTAGAAGTATTCTATGAGCCGGTAGAGTAATAAGGGAGGAGCTAAGAAGATGAGTGGAAACAATGGAAAATCTAAGCTTATGCTAAAGATAATTATGGGAGTAGCAGCTGTTGGGTTTGTTCTGTGTGTAGCCTATATTGTGCATTACTATCACGGTCTGAATCAGCAGACTGATTACTATGAGCAGCTGGCAGACAGTACGACGATACAGATTGGTGGTGAAGAGGTGCCTGTGAGTGATGGAGCTACAGAGCAGGCTACTCAGGAGGAGAAGGCAGAGAGTGTATCAGTAGATACGGAAGTAGTAGCGACACAGGACAGTACAAGTACAGTAGAGACACAGGTAGTGGAGACTGCTGTAGAGACTGTACCCGAGGTAGAAGAAAGCTATGTCTCACCAGTGGACTTTGCACAGCTGGCAGAGGAGAATCCGGATATCTATGCATGGATTCGTATGGATAATACAGTGATTGATTATCCGGTACTGCAGCATCCAACAGATGATACCTATTATCTCATGCATAATCCTGACCATAGCTATGGCTATCCTGGTTGTATCTATTCAGAGCTGTATAATACCAATACCTTTGAGGATCCTGTAACCGTACTATATGGTCACAATATGAAGAATGGAACGATGTTTGGCGGACTACATCAGTTTGAGAATAAGGATTTCTTCGACAGGAATACATCCTTCGAAATCTATATGCCGGATAAGACCTTGGTATATGAGATTGTAGCAGCACTGGAGACCGACGATAAGCGTATCACAGTATGGTATAACTTCGAGGATGAGAAAGCATATCAGAACTATATCGATGAGCTGATGAGTGGAGAGGAATCAGAGCTGTATCATATCAGAGAGGGAGTGGAGCTGACCACAAAGGATAAGCTGGTGGTACTGCAGACCTGCGTATCAGAGCGTAAGTCAAACCGATATGTCGTAATAGGAGCATTGAGAGAAGTCTATTAAAATATGTAAAAGAGTGACAAATAACAGACAAAAGTGATATAATATACAAAAGGGAATTTTATAAAGTTTGTGTTGTGCAAGGGCATCTTGGATTGACGTATATAGCACATACTGATCTTTGGAAAGGTAGTGTTGTTATGAAAGAATGTTATGTAAAAAGGGTATTACGAGTATTGGCACTGGGTTTGTGTATTACTTTTGTGTTGACAATGGCATGGGTGCCGATGAAAGATAAGGATAGTACTATCTTTATCGATGAGTGGGATCAGCAGACACCGATGGACGATACGATTCCGCTGGATGACTACTATGTGGTATTGGCAGAGACTCTGATTTATCTTCCTCAGGATTTGCTCAATAGGTTCTATGCAGATGGCTGGGGGATTGTGATTACGCAGGAGAGCTTGTCTGATATGTACTATAAGGGAGTCTATAGTAATGTTATGGCGGTAACAGATGGATATATCAAGGTAATCTGGCTCTCTGCTAAGGAGGATGCGATTCGTAACTCTGTGATTCATGAGATGGGCCATTATATACAGTTTACCTATGGCTTCCCGAATCAGACAGAGGAGTTCGAGGCTATCTATAAGGCAGAGCGTAAGAAGTTTGTAGTGCCAGGAGGCAGTGCGGCGCAGGCAAGAAGCAGCTCGCTTGAGTACTTCGCAGAGGCATTTCAAGAGTACTTCCTACATCCGGATAGTCTATTAAAGAATACACCGCTGACCTATCAGTATATGGCAAACTATGTGACGAACTTTATAAACACATATTAGGTATTCATATAGTATGAATGATTATACAAAGCTGACAATGATTATTGTCAGCTTTTTGTGTGTTCAATATGCGGTAAAATAGGAATAATGTACCAAAGAGTAACAGAGTGGTAACAAGATGGTATATACAGAGTAACAGAAAAAAATGGGATAAATGTGGTTAAAAATGACATTTAGCCTTTGTTAAATTCATCAATTTACACAAATGGAAAAAGATAGGTATAATGTGTAAGGTGCTACGGAGTATCGGTAAGGGGATATTCTATGCACGGGAGTATATAAGGAATATATGAAGGTAGAGTTATTGAGAGAACAGTGTGAAAATAAATTTTCACACGCAACTTTGTGCAAAGCACAAAGTTTGCAGTTATGGGAAGGGCAAGGTTAAATAATGAGTATAGGGAAATATGTGGACCTACACTGTCACATCTTACCGGGAGTAGACGATGGTGCGGCAGATGTAGAGCAGTCACAGAGGATGCTGCGTATGGCGGCACAGGAAGGAATCTGTGAGATGATTGCAACACCACATTATAAAGCAGGAAGAGGCAGGCGTAATGCAACATGTGAGAGAGTGCGTACATTAGTACAAGAGATGCAGGACTGGCTGGACAGTGAGAGTATACCAATTCATTTATACACGGGGAATGAGATATTATACAATTACGAGATAGACAATCTGTTAGAGTCACATGAGGTATGTACTCTAGCAGATTCTTTTTATGTGTTGGTAGAGTTCTCGCCCTCGGATGAGTACTCGTATATCAAGAACGGTGTGCAGAAGATTCTGATGGCTGGATATGTGCCGGTGATCGCGCATATCGAGCGATACGAGGTGTTACGTAAGCACACAGCGTATGTGGAGGAGCTTACGGAGATGGGAGCCTATCTACAGGTGAATGCGGCAAGTATCACCGGGAAGTCAGGCTGGCTTGTGAAGAGATGTGTTCTTAAGTGGATTCGAGACGAGCTTATCTATGCGGTAGCCTCGGATACACATGATGATAGGAAGAGAGTACCGGTGCTTGGAGAAGCCTATGATATCATAGAGAAGCGCTGTGGTAGTGAGGTGGCTCAGATGCTATTCTATCAGAATCCTAAGAGAATCTTAGAGACGAAGATAGAGCGTGAGCAGACACAGGTAGGATAGCAGTCCTATATATGTAGTTATATAAGTAAGAAGGAGAGAGAACTATGGAAACAAATCAGATGATGAATCATGAGGATGAGATAGAAATCGATATCAAAGGAATCATAATTGACTTATGGAGGAAGGCACCACTGATTGTACTAGTGGGTATCTTGACAGCGATGCTTGGCTTTGGCTACGGAGCCTTTATGGTGACACCAATGTACCAGTCCAGTACACAGATGTTTATCAGTACACAGACTGAATCAAGTAATGTGAATGCATTGATGTATGATATTCAGGTGGGGGCACTCTTAACACAGGATTATGCGGTGATGATTAAGAGTCGTCATGTGCTTGAGCAGGTCATCGAAGACTTAGGATTAGAAGGTATGACATATCAACAACTGACAGGTAAGATTAACGTATCTATACCGGATGATACGCGTATTATTACAATTAAGGTAACAGATGCGAATCCTGTAGATGCTATGAAGATTGCGGATACGGTAAGAGAGAGAGCAGCAGAGCATATTACGAATGTCATGGGTGTAGAGGCAGTTAATGTGGTGGATACCGCAAATCTTCCGACATCATCTATCAGCTCTGGACCTATGAAGTATGCATTCTTAGGTGGTGTAGCAGGATGTTTTCTGATGTGTGCACTCTTTGCAGTGAGATTTATCTTGAATGATGCTATCCGTACACCGGATGATGTGGAGCGAAAGCTTGGACTTAGTGTGTTAGCAGTGGTACCATATAACAGTAATATTAAGAAGTCAAAGAAGAATAAGAAGTAAATGTATATAGATAAAGGAAGGTTATTGAGATGAAACAGGTAACATTACAGAATCTGGAGCCACTGGACTTTCGTACCCAGGAGGCATATAAGACACTGAGAGGAAATATCGGCTTCTGTGGAGCAGATATTAAGACGATAGCGATTACTAGTACCGCACCAAATGAAGGGAAGACTAATGTAGCACTGCACTTGGCAATCTCTATGGCAGAGGCGGGCTATAGAGTATGCTTTATTGATGCAGATCTTAGAAAGTCTGTTATCGTAGGTAAGTACAGAGTAGGTCAGGTCAAGGTAGGACTTACAAACTTCCTCTCTGGTCAGGAGAGATGGGAGGAGTGTGTCTGCGAGACAGAGTATGAGAATTTACAGTGTGTATTCGCAGGACCGGTACCACCGAACCCAAGTGAGTTGGTAGGAGGTGCGCTCTTCTATGATAAGGTAAATGCACTGAAGGAAGAGTATGACTATGTCATTATCGATACACCACCTCTTGGTAGTGTTATCGACGGTGCCATCATTGCAGCAGTATGTGATGGAGGTGTCATCGTAGTGGAGAGCGACAGATTGAGCTATCGTCATATCCGTAAGACGAAGGAGCAGATGGAGCGTTCAGGATGCCGTATCTTAGGTGCAGTATTGAATAAGGTGGATGTGCGTAAGGATAGCTACTATGGCAAGTACTATGGTAATTACTATGGCAACTATTACGGTAAGGAAGAGAAGTAAGTGATATCCTAAGGATAGAGTATGGAGGAAGTTAATATGAGAGGGAAGAGAAGACTGGCAACTACAGTAGGACTGCTAGTGGTAGATTATATATGTCTAATCGTAGCATATCTGTTGGCATTGAATATACGATTTAAGGGTAGGATACCGGGTGGAGAATATAGTATGATGTACTTCACAGTAGGTGTATGTATGGTACTGTTCTATACACTGTATCAGATGGCGATGAGATGGCGCTATCAGCTGATGGAGAAGAGTGCGCTGGGAGAGGTGAAGGATATTGTCTTCTTCGATGTGGCGTTGTTCGCATTCGGTAGCGTGTTGCTCTTCATGACAAAGTATTCGGATGACTTTGCCAGACTGGTACTGGTATATTTGAGTATGATACTTCCTGTTGTGATGTTTGCAGGACATCTGTTATTGAAGTCATTATTACATAAGTATTATACAGGTGAAAATGTAAAGATAAAGGTAGTGTTAGTCACTAAGGCAGGCCAGTTTGATGCTTCTCTTAAGAGAATGAGAGAGAATCTCTCCATACAGCATAGTATTGAAGGAATCGTATGTCTGGATGCACAGCCACAGGATGTAGGAATCGC
The DNA here is from genome assembly GCA_045579665.1 of Lachnospiraceae bacterium. Classification (GTDB taxonomy): domain Bacteria; phylum Bacillota; class Clostridia; order Lachnospirales; family Lachnospiraceae; genus COE1. The sequence goes on along the minus strand of JAZNMO010000194.1, from coordinate 19,476 downwards.
ATATCAGGGAATCGAAGTCGTAGCAAACTATGACAATATGATAGAGAATGTTCGTCAGTTAGCAGTGGATGAGGTATTCATCGATGTGGATGATGAAGGAAGAGAGATGTGCGAGGAACTGGTACAGAATCTCGAGGAGATGGGTGTCATCACACACTACTGTATCGGTATCAACAGAGCAGATGGCAAGCAAGGTAAGGTGGAAAGCTTTGGAGACTGTGTCGTGGTATCCTATGCAAGACCACAGGCGAATGCAGGTATGCTGGCAGTGAAGAGATTGATTGATATCTGTGGAGGTTTAGTAGGTATTATTATCACAGGTATTGCATTCCCATTTATCGCACTGGCAATCAAGATAGACTCTCCAGGACCTATCCTCTTCTGTCAGACTAGAGTAGGTAAGAATGGAAGACGCTTTAACTTCTATAAGTTTCGCTCGATGTATATTGATGCAGAGGAGCGCAAGAAGGAGCTCATGAGTCAGAATCAGGTAAAGGGACTGATGTTCAAGATGGATAACGACCCAAGAATTACGAAGGTTGGTAAGTTCCTTAGAAAGACTAGCTTGGATGAGTTACCACAGTTTTATAATATCTTAAAGGGTGATATGAGCTTAATCGGTACCAGACCACCAACAATGGATGAGTTCGAAGCGTATAACAGCTACTATAGACGTCGTCTTAGCATGACACCGGGACTGACAGGTATGTGGCAGATTAGCGGAAGAAGTGATATCGAAGACTTCGATGAGGTAGTAAAGCTTGACCTGAAGTATATCGATAACTGGTCATTATTATTAGATATTAAGATTATATTCCAGACCTTTAAGGTAGTGCTCTTAGGAAAGGGTTCTAAGTAAAAAGGTGGAGTTGAGGAGAAATAGATGAAAAAGAGTAAGGAAATGAAGATAGCAGTAGCAGGAACCGGTTATGTAGGTTTGTCTATTGCGACACTGCTATCGCAGAATCATAAGGTATATGCAGTGGATATTATTCCTGAGAAGGTGGATATGATTAATCGCAGACAGTCGCCGATACAGGATAAGGAGATAGAGGAGTATCTGGCAACTAAGAAGCTTGACTTAACAGCAACATTGGATGCGGAGATGGCATATAAGGATGCAGACTTCGTAGTGATTGCAGCACCGACGAATTATGACAGTCAGAAGAACTTCTTTGATACATCTGCTGTAGAGGCAGTGATTGACTTAGTTATGAAGTGCAATCCAAATGCTATCATGGTAATCAAGAGTACGATACCTGTAGGTTATACAGTGTCTATTAGAGAGAAGACGGGTAGTCAGAATATTATCTTTAGCCCTGAGTTCCTCAGAGAGAGTAAGGCACTCTATGATAATCTGTATCCATCACGAATCATCGTGGGAACAGATATGCAGGATGAGAGACTTGTAGAAGCTGCAAAGACCTTTGCAGGACTCTTAGAGGAAGGGGCAATTAGAAAGAATATCGATACCTTATATATGGGCTTTACAGAGGCAGAGGCGGTAAAGCTTTTTGCTAATACATACTTGGCACTTAGAGTAAGTTACTTCAATGAGCTTGATACCTATGCAGAAATGAAGGGCTTGGATACACAGCAGATTATTAAGGGTGTCTGCTTAGACCCGAGAATCGGAGACCAGTATAATAATCCAAGCTTTGGTTATGGCGGTTACTGTCTGCCGAAGGATACCAAGCAGCTTCTTGCAAACTATGAGGATGTTCCACAGAATCTGATAGAGGCTATCGTAGAGGCAAACAGAACCCGTAAGGACTTTATTGCTGACAGCGTGTTGAAGATGGCAGGTTACTATGGAGCAAGCAGCAGTTGGGAGAGTGCCCGTGAGAAGGATGTAGTCATCGGTGTGTATCGACTGACGATGAAGAGTAACAGTGATAACTTTAGACAGAGCTCTATACAGGGTGTTATGAAGAGAATTAAGGCAAAGGGTGCTAAGGTAGTTATCTATGAGCCAACGTTGGATGAGGGAACAACGTTCTTTGGCAGCGAGGTGTTGAATGATTTGAAGGCGTTCAAGGCCAAGTGTGATGCTATCATAGCTAACAGATATGATGAAAGTCTGGATGATGTGAAGGATAAGGTATACACAAGAGATATCTTCCAACGCGACTAAAAAGTTTAAATCAAGATTTAAACTTTTGCAACTTTGCGCAGAGCGCAAAGTTTGCGAAGGATAAGGGAATATTGAGAGAGTATAAGTGTTGATAAAATGAGGGAGAGATGAATATGGATAATGCAGTATATAGCGAAGAGTTTGTTCGTAGAGTAGATAAATCTCAGACACCTACATGCAATATTATGGGTGTAGATATTGCAGCAATTAATATGGAATGGTTATTAGACTATATTACTAATAATATCGAGAATCTGTCAGGTGACTATATCACTGTGGCAAATGTACATACTACTGTAACTGCATATGAGGAGCCGGAGTATCAGAGAGTACAGAATGGTGGAGCTATGGCGATACCGGATGGTGGTCCGCTGAGCTCTATCGGTAAGAAACGTGGTCATAAGAATATGGAGCGTACTACAGGACCAAGCCTTATGACAGAGATATTTGCTATCTCAGCAAAGCATGGCTATCGTCACTACTTCTACGGTGCGACTGAGGAGACACTAGAGAAGTTAGAGAAGAAGCTGAAGGAGACATATCCTGGTATCCAGATTGCCGGTATGTATAGTCCACCATTCAGACCATTGACTATCGAAGAGGATGTAGAAATCGTACAGAAGATTAATGCGACAAAGCCAGACTTCGTATGGGTAGGCCTGGGTGCTCCAAAGCAGGAGAGATGGATGGCAGCTCATCAGGGTAAGGTAAAGGGGCTGATGCTTGGTGTAGGTGCAGGCTTTGATTACTGCGCAGATAATATCAAGAGAGCACCGATGTGGATGCAGAAGTGTAACTTAGAGTGGTTCTATAGATTAATGCAAGACCCTAAGAGACTGTTTGCAAGATATTTCCATACTAATACAAAGTTTATTTGGAATGCATATATAAGAGGAAAGTAAAAGAGTTATATGAGAAAGAAAATATGTATGGTGGTTCAAGATCCATTGGTAAAAGGTGGCATTGCAGCTGTGGTCAATGGATATAGAGGATCAGCATTGGAAAATGATTATGAAATAGTATATGTGGAGTCTTATAAAGATGGAGGAAAGTTTACAAAGCTTTTTAAAGGCATTTGTGGCTATTTTCACTTTGCTAAGGTATTGATTGTGGATAAGCCTGAATTGGTACATATTCACTCGTCTTTTGGACCGTCATTTTATAGAAAGCTTCCTTTTATTTATATGGCATCATGGGCAAGGCTGCCAATTATTAATCATATACATGGAGCAGATTTTGACCAGTTTTATGTTAATGCAGATGATAAGAAGAAAAACTGGATAAAGAAGGTTTATAATAAGTGTTCTGTATTAATTGCACTTTCAGAAGAGTGGAAGCAAAGACTTAATCAAATAGTGGATGAAGATAAGATTGCAGTAATAGAGAATTATAGTATAATTCATGAAGATGCATTGAAGGATAGACTTAATCGCAGATGTAATAATAAGGTCCTATTTCTTGGAGAGTTAGGGAAGCGTAAAGGGTGCTATGATATTCCGAAAGTAGCAGAATTAGTTACTAAGGAAATCCCGAATGTTAAGTTTGTTTTATGTGGTGCAGGTAGTCAAAATGATGAAACAGCTATAAAGGAGTTATTTCAGGCAAATGGAACAATAAATAATGTAGAGTTTCCTGGTTGGGTAAGGGATACTAAGAAAGATAAAGTATTGCGAGAGGCCGATATATTCTTTTTGCCATCATATAATGAAGGAATGCCAATGTCTATTTTGGATGCAATGGGATATGGTCTTCCTGTTGTCAGTACCAATGTTGGTGGAATACCTAAAATTGTTCATGATGACAAAAATGGATGGTGCTGTGAACCAGGGGATGCAGAAGCTTTTGCCAAAGCGTTAATTAGACTTTTTTCTAATCAAGAAGAATTAATGAAGTGTTCGAGAGAGAGTTATGAAATAGTAAGAAAAGGTTATTCTTTAGAGGCTCATTTGGAAAAGCTTATTTATATTTATGAAAAGATGTTGGTGAAATAGATATAAGGAGAGAGAGTAATGAAAGTTGGTATATGTACATGCTACGACAACCATAATTATGGTAGTATGTTGCAAGCTTATGCTACATATGTGAAGTTTAATGAATTGGGATATGATAGTGAATTCGTTTGTTATCAAAAGAAATTGAGTGTGGTTGAAAAGATAAAATGGCTACCTAGATTTTTAAACAAATATCTTATGAAGGAAAAATTTCGCCTTTTGGAGAAGAAAATACAATTAAAAAAATATCCAGACATTAAAGAACAGGACGGAGTGAGACAAAAAGCTTATGATAGATTTCCGCAGAAATATTTGAAAGGAAAGGTATCAAATCCTTATATTGGTTTTAAAGCATTACAACAAGGAAGTAAAAATTATGATGTAGTTGTGGCAGGTGGTGATCAGTTATGGATACCAGCGGGGTTGCCAACTAATTTTTATAATCTGATGTTCGCTGATGAGAGTGTTCGTCGTGTATCTTATTCTACAAGCTTTGGTGTAACAGAAGTTCCATTTTATCAAAAAAAGAGAACTATAGAATATTTAAATAAGATTCAGATGCTTGGTGTTCGTGAAAAAAGTGGTGCTGAACTGATTAAGCGATTAACTGGACGAGAAGCGTCAGTTGTTTTAGACCCTACACTTTTGTTGAATAGAGAAGAATGGGAAGATGCAGTTCCGATAAAGCCTGTTATTGAGGGTGATTATATATTTTGCTATTTCTTAGGCTCAAATTCAGAACATAGAAAAGCAGCAGAAGAATTAGCAAAGAAAACTGGTTTACCAATGTATGATATGCCGCATATCGATGAGTTCGTTCCGGGAGATGTTCAGTTTATGGCAAATCATTTATATGATATTGATCCAGAACAATTTATGAATTTGATTCGTCATGCTAAGTACATTTGTACAGATTCATTTCATTGTTCGGTATTTTCGATAATACATCATAAGCATTTTATTGCATTTGATCGATATAGTGATCCTTTGATGATGTCCCGTAATTCCCGAATCGCTAACCTATGTGATATTACCGGGTTATCAGATAGACGCTACAGTGGTGATATAGAATCACAGATGATAGCGAATATTGATTTTGATGAGGTAGATAGAAAACTGGAAGAGCAAAAGAAAATGTCAATTGATTATATACGAAAGGCACTTGGATAAAAATGATTGAGGTAACAAATAAGATTAATTGCAGTGGATGCACTGCTTGTTATAGCATTTGTCCACAAAATGCCATTGAAATGCAGGTTGATTCTGAAGGATTTAAATATCCTGTAGTTAATAAGGATAAGTGTGTTCAATGTGGATTATGTGATAAAGCGTGTCCTATTGTCAATAAGAATGAACCGAAAATAGAGAATGCTACGGGATATATTGTTCAGAATAATAATGATGCAATTAGATTAAAGAGTACATCCGGTGCTTCAGTAAATGCTATTGCTGAATATATTATTTCAACAGGTGGTGTTGTATTTGGATGTGAATTTTCAAGCGAAAGAGTATGTAAGCATACTATGGCTTCGACAATAAAAGAGTTGGAGAAATTTCAAGGCTCAAAATACGTTCAAAGCGAACTTGGAAACACATTTAAACATGTGCAGCAACAGTTGAATAATGGAAAAAAGGTACTATTCATAGGAATGCCTTGCCAGGTTGCTGGGTTAGACAGATATGTGAGAAAGAACAAAGAAAACCTTTTTATGATAGATTTGGCATGTCATGGTGTTCCGTCTCCAGCAGTATTTGAAAATTTTATACAGTTTTTAGAAGATAAATATAAGAGTAAAATTGTTAATTTTGTTTTTAGGGATAAAACTTATGGTTATTCTGCATCAAACATTAAAGTGTATTTTGCAAATGGTAAGACCGTTGATTGTAAAAATGACATAAAAACATTTACAAGATTAATGTTTAAAGGAATAACATTACGACCATCATGTTATGATTGTGCATTTAAAACGAAGAGTCGAGTGAGTGATATCACGATTTTTGACTGTGCATTAGTAGGAAAATATGATAAGGATATGGATGACGATAAAGGAACAACAAGCATTATTTGTCATAGCGAAAAAGGTATAAGTTTACTGTCACAACCAGAAATACTTAAAAATATGAGAATTAAAGAAGTTGATAGTGAAGAGTTGATACATGCAGAAGGTTCCATGCTTATTGCATCGGCTAAAATGAGTGACAGAAGAGAGGAATTCTTTTCTGACTTTGGTAAGATTTCATATGAACAGTTGACAAAAAAATATGCCCCTATCACAATTAAAATGATAATAGGTGACATAGTTAAGAAATCTCTTCGATATACAGGACCGTTAGGTAAAGCTGTGTTGTTATATAATAAGAAAAAAAGTATAAAGAAATATCAAAGAGATTTTATAGAAAGGAGCAATAAAAATGAATAAAAAGGCTCCAAAAGATTATCAAATTAGAGTTTTGCATATGGCTCCAATTCGTATGGGAGGTATAACGGAATTGGTCCTTACTTTGTCTGAAAAGATTGATCAGAATAAGGTAAAGTTTGATTATTTGACTTTTGATGAAACTTTTGAAAATGCTGCAAAGAGAGCTAAGAATGCAAATAGCATAATATATAGGGTGGATTTGAAGTCAGTAAGAAATCCTATTTTTCGTGGATTAAAAAAATTCTTTGGTATAATAAAATTAGTTCGTGAAAAGAATGTAAAGATAATACATATCAATTCATCGACACCATATGAAGTTTTGGTAGCGTTTGCCGCTAAATTCGGGGGAGCTGAAAAGATTATTTATCACTCTCATAATAGCAGTTATTATCCAGGGCAAAGACTGGTAAAATTATCTGAAATATTTAAATGGTTTATGCCATTTGTTATAACTGATTACTTAGCATGTTCGGATGCGGCAGCCAGATTTATGTTTCCCAAAAAGGTTGTTGAGTCTGGAAATTATAAGGTTATAAAAAATGGTGTAGATTACGATAAACATTGTTTTAATCCTGCAATACGTGATGAATATAGAAAAAGATATGGATTAGAAGGCAACTTTGTTCTAGGACATGTTGGAAGGTTCAATGTTCAAAAAAATCATGAATTCTTAATTGATATTTTTCAAGAAGTGTATAGACAAGATGACAGTGCAAGATTATTTTTGATTGGTATAGGTGAAACAGAGGAGACTATAAAGGATAAAGTAAAAACATTAGGTTTAGAAAATGTGGTTACTTTTCATGGGCTTTCAAGCGAAGTTAACCGTCTTTGGAATATGTTAGATGTTTTTGTAATGCCATCATTGTATGAAGGCCTGCCGGTTGCTGGTGTAGAGGCTCAAGCTGCAGGTTTGCCGTTGGTAGTAACAGATACTATTACAAAAGAGTTGAATATTACAAACAATGTAAAATATGTAGGTTTGAATGATAGTCCGACAGTGTGGGCAGAAGAAATATTAACCTTAAAAAATAAATCTAGAATAAATACAAGAGAGGCTATGTCAAAGGCGGGATTCTGTATTGATGATACTGCAAAGATTTTGCTTGATTTATATCTAGAGAATGTATGATGATATTTTTGATAATTTAATATAATTTTTAATAGTGAATATTAGATTTAAGGAGAAAAATGATGAAGATTATAGCATTTTATTTGCCACAGTTTCATGAGATACCAGAAAATGATGAGTGGTGGGGAAAAGGTTTTACAGAATGGGTAAATGTAAAAAAGGCTACACCATTATATGAAGGACATGAACAACCAAGAGTGCCGGCAAATGACAATTATTATAATTTGTTAAATGATGATGTAAAGGTATGGCAGGCAAAGATTGCTAAAGAGCATGGAGTATACGGATTTTGCTACTATCACTATTGGTTTAATGGTCGTTTGGTTTTGGAAAAACCCATGGAGCAGATGTTACAGAATAAGGATGTAGATATTCCATTTTGTATCTGTTGGGCGAATGAGCCATGGACTAAAGCATGGGTGAATCAGAATGAGGTTATTTTGCCACAGTTCTATGGTGGACGCAAGGAGTGGAAAGAGCATTTTGACTATTTGTATCCTTTCTTTGCTGATAAACGTTATATTAAAGAAGAGGGAAAACCTCTTATGGTAATTTATAGAGCTGAAGTAATCACAGATTTGAATGAAATGTTGGATTATTGGGATGAATTAGCTAAAGAGAAAGGCTTGCCTGGATTAACGTATGCATATCAAAATATTACTTTTGATATAATGGAAGGTAAGGATGATAGTAGATTTTCATATAATATAGAATTTCAACCAAGTTATGCATGGTATGATATGAATAGTCAATCTAATTTGAAGTCATCAAAAATGTGGTTTAAGCTTCGTTCTATAAAGCGTAAAGTATATACATATTTTGAAAAGAAAAAGGGCTTTGATTTAGAAAGATATATTAATAATAATACAAAGAAAAAAGGTACTTTGTCTAAGGTAAGTTTCGATGAAGCTTGGCATTATATTTTGAATAGGAAGCCAGATTCAGAAAAAAATGTACCAGGAGCCTTTGTTGGTTGGGATAATACACCGAGAAAGGGCGAGAAGGGACAAGTATATATGGGAGATACGCCTGAGAAGTTTGAAAAGTATATGGAGCAGCAGATTATCCGTGCTCGTGATGTATATAAGAAGGATATGATTTTTATGTATGCATGGAATGAATGGGCAGAAGGCGGATATCTGGAACCAGATACAAGAACGGGCTCTAAGAACTTGGAAGCAATTAGGAATGCATTGAAAAAGACGAATGAATTTCCTTGGTAATATTTAGAAGATTTATTCGAAGGAGAAAATATGGTAAAGGTAAATAAGCAAACGCTTTTTGGCTTTTTTGTGGTATTATATGCTATTATGCCTTTTTATTTTGTATTAGCTGGAATTCGATTTGCTAACATTATGGCATTTGGGTTTGTTATCCTATGGATTGTAATTAATGGAGGAATAAAAAAAGTTAATATGTCCATTGGGTGCAGAATCTTACTTTTTTTATGGATTACATGGCGTAGCTTAGTTTTGTTATACCATGGTGAATTATCTCGATTAATTGTATTTGGTGTAAGTACAGTTGGAATTGGTTTGGTTACTCTTGATTGGGTCAATTCGAAAGAAAAGTTTTTGCGATGCATTGATGTTTTGATATGGGCTTTTGCAATTGTTGGTGTGTTAGGTGTATTGGAAAGTGTAACAGGCATTAATGTATTTGCGATATTTAACAATTCGGGTATAGCATTGAATTATAATGGAGCGAGACTTGGCGTTATACGTATTATTTCCTTTACAGGTCAGACAATTAATTATTGCTTGTGCTGTGCAATGATGGCAACACTAACAATATATCGTATGAGTACGATAAAGAGTTTGAAGCATCGTAGGCGATTGCTGTTGGTATATGGTTTACTTGTATTAAATATTGTACTTACGTTGTCAAGATCAATTATTTTATGTTTTATTATTTCTCAATTGATATTATTTGCAAGGTTTGGAATTCGAAAATTATTGAGAAATGTTACTGTTATTATAGCAATTACATTGATAATCAGCAGTGTTTGGTCTTTGGTTGGAGATGAATCATCTAATATGATAGCTCAGTTTATTTATATGCTATTAGCAGTTTTTGATGATAGATTTGCTGAAAAGTTGGCATCTAACTGGGGCGCTGAAGATACATCGGGTGTAGGTGACAGGTTTATTCTCTATAAATGGGTATGGAATACTGTAAAAGATAATTTAGTAATGGGATTTGGTTCAAGAGCTTCGTTTCAGTATACATATCAGATGTCTGACGGAGTATGGATATGGAATAGAGTCAAGAATGGTATTGAGGTAAATTATCTTAATATGCTATTTCGCTATGGTGTAATTGGGCTTATTACCGAGTGTGCAATGTATTTGTATTATGCAGTGAAGAGTTGTTTGAATGCATTTAAAAAGTATAATAATTGGGAGAGAAAAATCAATTATAATTATGCGATGTTTGTTATTCTAATTATGAACTTTATGGCATGGTTTGCAGTTTCACAAAGTGCGGAAGAACCTATTTTATATTTTGCTATATTTTTAATGATGGCGTATAATGGCAATCGTATTTGCGATGCAGAATAGTTATGAGAGAGAAAGGAATTGTAATAGATGAAAGGCATAATTTTAGCAGGTGGTTCAGGAACCAGATTATATCCGTTAACGAAAGTTACATCAAAGCAGTTGTTACCGATTTATGATAAGCCAATGATTTATTATCCTATGTCGGTGTTGATGAATGCGGGAATCAGAGATATTTTGATTATCTCAACTCCACAGGATACTCCAAGATTTGAAGCATTATTAGGGGATGGACATCAGTTTGGAGTTAATTTGACATATGCAGTACAGCCGTCACCAGATGGTTTAGCACAGGCATTTGTTATTGGCGAAGAGTTTATTGGAAATGATACGGTAGCAATGGTGTTAGGAGATAATATTTTTGCTGGACATGGTTTGAAAAAGAGATTGCAGGCTGCTGTTGCCAATGCTGAAGGTGGTAAGGGAGCGACTGTATTTGGATATTATGTAGATGATCCTGAAAGATTTGGAATTGTTGAATTTGATAATGAAGGAAGAGCAATTTCAATAGAAGAGAAACCGGAGAAACCAAAGAGTAATTACTGTGTAACAGGATTATATTTTTATGATAATCGTGTTGTTGAATATGCAAAGAATTTAAAACCTTCAGCAAGAGGAGAGTTAGAGATTACTGATTTAAATAGAATTTATTTGGAACAAGGCGAGCTGAATGTAGAGTTACTTGGACAAGGATTTACATGGTTAGATACAGGAACTCATGAAAGTCTTGTAGAAGCAACTAATTTTGTAAAGACTGTAGAGCAGCATCAGCATAGAAAGATTGCCTGCTTAGAAGAAATTGCTTATCTTAACGGCTGGATTAGTAAGGAAGAGGTACTGGAAGTATATGAGATCTTAAAGAAGAACCAGTATGGGCAGTATTTAAAAGATGTTTTAGATGGAAAATATATTGATGTTTTAAAGTAAGAAGTAAATCTGAGGGAGAGAATGATTCGATGAAAAAGACAATTATTGTGACTGGTGGAGCCGGTTTTATAGGAAGCAATTTTGTGTTTCATATGTTAGGTAAGTATCCTGAGTATAGAATTGTATGTTTAGATAAGCTTACATATGCAGGAAATTTATCTACATTACAGCCAGTAATGGACAATCCTAATTTTAGATTTGTGAAGGGTGATATTTGTGATAGAGAAGCTGTTTACAGACTGTTTGAAGAAGAAAATCCAGATGTTGTTGTGAACTTTGCGGCAGAGAGTCATGTTGACCGTTCTATTGAAAATCCTGAAGTGTTCTTAGATACAAATATTAAGGGAACAGCTGTATTGATGGATGCTTGTCGTAAATATGGTATTGAGAGATATCATCAGGTTTCAACAGACGAAGTTTATGGTGACTTGCCATTAGACAGACCTGATTTGTTCTTTACAGAGGAAACACCAATTCATACAAGTAGTCCATATAGTAGCTCAAAGGCGGCTGCTGATTTATTAGTTTTAGCTTATAATAGAACATACGGCTTACCAGTGACAATATCACGTTGTTCCAATAATTATGGTCCATATCACTTCCCAGAGAAGTTGATACCATTAATGATAGCAAATGCGTTAAATGATAAGCCACTTCCAGTATATGGTGAGGGATTAAATGTTAGAGATTGGTTATATGTTGAGGATCATTGTAAGGCAATCGATTTGATTATTCATAATGGCAAAGTTGGCGAGGTTTATAACATCGGTGGTCATAATGAAATGAAGAATATTGATATCGTAAAGATTATTTGTGCAGAGCTTGGTAAGTCAGAGGATTTGATTACCTATGTAACTGATAGAAAAGGTCACGATATGAGATATGCTATTGATCCAACAAAAATTCATAATGAATTAGGATGGTTACCTGAGACGATGTTCAAGGATGGAATTAAGAAGACTATCCAGTGGTATTTAGACAATCGCGAATGGTGGGAGACTATCATTTCAGGTGAATACCAGAATTATTATGATAAGATGTATAGTAACAGATAAAAGAATAGGGAGAGCGCTAATGAAAGTATTGGTTACAGGTGTCGCAGGGCAGTTAGGACATGATGTAATGAACGAGTTAGCTAAAAGAGGATATGAAGGCGTTGGTAGTGATATCGCGCCTTTATATGCTGGTATAGACGATAATTCAGAAGTTACAAAAATGCCGTATGTTAGTATGGATATTACAGACAAAGAGGCTGTGAATAGAATAATTAAGGAAATTAATCCTGATGCAGTGATTCATTGTGCAGCGTGGACCGCAGTGGACTTGGCAGAGGATGATGATCAAGTTGATAAAGTAAGAGCGATTAATGCAACGGGAACAAAAAATATAGCAGAAGCATGTAAAGAGACAGATAGTAAAGTGGTATATATTAGTACAGACTATGTGTTTGATGGACAGGGGACAGAGCCTTGGCTTGCAGATTGCAAAGATTATAAGCCGTTAAATGTTTATGGACAAACAAAGCTGGAGGGAGAATTGGCTGTTGTCAATACGTTAGAAAAATACTTTATTGTGCGTATTGCTTGGGTATTTGGTATTAATGGTAAGAATTTCATTAAGACAATGCTTAACGTAGGAAAAAATCATGACATTGTAAGAGTTGTTTCAGATCAAGTGGGAACACCGACGTATACATATGATTTATCTCGTTTACTTGTTGACATGATTGAAACAGAGAAGTATGGTTATTACCATGCTACAAACGAGGGGGGATATATTTCATGGTATGATTTTACCTGCGAAATATTCAGACAGGCAGGATATTCAACTAATGTTGTGCCTGTAACAACAGAGGAATATGGATTATCTAAGGCGGCTAGACCTTTTAACAGCAGGTTAGATAAGAGCAAACTTATTGAGAATGGATTTGAGCCATTACCAACATGGCAGGATGCTTTGAGTAGATATTTGAAAGAAATTAGTTAGAGGTGGAGTATGGGACAGATAAAAGTAACAGAATGTCCGATTGAAGGATTATATATAATTGAGCCGTCTGTGCATGGAGATAGTCGAGGATATTTTATGGAGACATATAGCCAGAGAGATATGCAGGAGGTTGGATTAAACATGCAGTTTGTTCAGGATAATCAGAGCATGTCAGTGAAAGGTGTATTGAGAGGATTACATTTTCAGAAGGAATACCCACAAGGAAAGCTTGTGAGAGTAATCCAAGGTAAGGTTTTTGATGTTGCTGTTGATTTGCGTGCAGGAAGTGAAACCTATGGCCAGTGGTATGGAGTTGAATTGACAGAGGAGAATAGAAAACAGTTTTATATATCTGAAGGTTTTGCACACGGATTTTTGGTACTTAGTGATACCGCAGAATTCTGCTATAAAGTAACAGATTTTTATCATCCGGGTGATGAAGGAGGACTGGCATGGAACGATCCTGAGATTGGCATTGAGTGGCCGGAACTTGTAGGACAGTATCAGGGTTCAGCAAGTGCTGAAGGATATACATTAGAGGATGGTACAAAGTTGATTCTTAGCGATAAAGATCAGAAATGGTTAGGATTAAAAGACACATTTAAGTTCTAATTGTAGGCAATTGGCGAGGGATATGAGGAAGACAGTATAATGGAAAAAGTGAATTATAAAAAAGTTTCGACGTTTTATTTGGTAGGAAATCTTTTCAATAAAGGAATTGCTTTCTTAACGGTGCCTATTTTTTCGAGGATTTTATCAACATCGGATTATGGTGTTGCTACAACATATACATCGTGGGTTTCTATATTGACGATGGTTATGGGGTTTGCAATATATATGGGGATTCGTGCAGCTTTTATTGATTATAAAGAATCCATTGATGATGTAATGTCAGTTACCACTACATTTACAATAGTAAGTGGGGCGCTATTAAGCTTATTTGTAGGGCTTGGCATGATTTTAATAGATATTAACATCAATGTAATGATAATTGTGTTATGCTTACTTCAGGGATTAGCGAGCGCGCTGATTCAGAACTATTCCATGTACCTGATGATGCTGTATAAATACAAGTTTAGAACTTTATTGATGATTTTACCGAATTTGATTTCAGTTATTATCTCAATAGGGGCGATTTTACTTATATTAGAGACAGATTTGTACATGGGACGTATTGTACCACAAGCTTTGGTAACTTTAGGATTTGGTATTTTGACGGTAGTTCTTGTTTATAAAAAGAGTCGTATGATGTACAATAAGGAATATCTTAAGTTTACATTGGGAGTTTCAGCTCCAATTGTATTGCATGGTATTGCCTTACAGATTTTATCACAGTCAGATAGAACTATGATTACTGCTCTTGCAGATGCTGATCAAACAGGAATTTATAGCTTGATATATAATTTTAGTATGTTGGCAACAGTAATAACTACGTCTTTAGATGGGGTATGGGTGCCATGGTTTACAGAGAAACTGAAAAAACGAGAGCTAAATGATATTAATGTGTTGGCAAAAGATTACATTCATTTGATGACATATTCCATGAGCTCGATTATTATGGTAGGACCTGAGATAGTAAAATTATTGGCAGATGAGAAATATTGGGAAGGAATTGTAATTATTCCACCAGTAGTATTAGCTAATTATGTGATTTTTGTTTATACGCTATATGTAAATATTGAGCATTTTCATAAAAAAACACGCTTCATTACAGCTAATACATTAATAGCGGCAGGAACAAATTTGGTTTTGAATTTCCTGTTTATTCCAAAGTATGGATATGTTGCAGCAGCATATACTACACTGGTTTCTTATTTAGTAGCCTTTTTGTTGCATGCAAGATATGCAAAGAAGTTAGAAAAGGATTTGTATCCATTAAAACATTTTGCAGATTCTGTGGTACATATTTTAATTGCGGTGCTTATGTTCTATGTATTAATGGACAAGCCGATAGTTCGTTGGGGCGGAATGGTTGTATATGTTTTGGCTATGTTTTATAAAGAACGAAATAGATTACAAAGCTTTTTCCCATCATTTGCAAAAAAGTTAAAAAAATAAATTATTTAATGAGGATTATAAATATGAAAATTGGTTTATTTGGATTTGATTTTGTAAGCTCCAATAAGGGGTGTGAAGCTCTTACATATACTTTTTTATCTATGATGGAGAGGTTGTGTGGAGATGAAAAACTTGAGGTTTACAATTTTACATATAATGATTCATTAGGAGTCATTCCTGAAAAATGTAGTAATATCACATTTAAGCGTTGTAAGATTAACTTGAAGAATCCTTCTTTTTTAAAGGATGCTATGCGTCAGATGAAAGAATGTAGATTGTTCTTTGATGCAACTTTCGGAGATGGATTTTCTGATATCTATGGTAAGAAATGGAATGTAAAAACAGACTTAATTAAGCAAATGGTATTGTGGTCAGGAACACCATTGGTGTTGGTTCCTCAAACATATGGTCCATATGAAAATAAGATGCTAAAGAAGTGGGCCATGAAATTAATCAAGAATGCGAAGTTGGTTTATTCAAGGGATGAATTATCTGCTAAATATGTAGAAGAAACATGTGGATACAAGATTAATACAGCATCTGATATGGCATTTAAATTACCATTTGATAAAGATATGTATCAGATTAATTCAGAAAAGGTTAACGTAGGTGTTAATATTTCTTCTTTATTGTGGGATAGCGAGTGGGCCAAAGAAAATCATTTTGGATTAACAGTGGATTATAATAAGTTTCATACAGAATTGGTAGAAAAACTTATGGAGAACGAGAAATATCAAGTTCATATCATACCGCACGTAATAGATTTAGATAATCCTGAACGTCGTGAAAATGATTACCGTGTTTGTTTGGAATTCCAGAAGAAGTACGGTGATAAGGTATTAATAGCACCGCCTTTCCAGACACCAGTAGAGGCTAAAAGTTATATTTCAAATATGGATGTATTTATTGGTTCGAGAATGCATGCAACTATCGGTTCAATTAGTTCAGGGGTGGCAACGATTCCTTTCTCATATAGTAGAAAGTTTGAAGGGCTTTTTGGTAATTTGAATTACCCGTATGTATTATCAGCCAAAAAGATTTCAACAGAAGAAGCATTACAATCAGTTTTTCAGTGGATTGATAAGTATCAGGAACTTCAGGAATGTGGAAAGAAAGCAGTGGAAGAGTCTATTGCTAAATTAGAGTTGTTGGAGAGAGATATTTTATCATTGCTTAAGGAGTAAGATTTATAATGAAGCAGCAAGAATATATAAAGAATTATTGTGCAGGATGTGGTTTATGCGAAGCAGCAAATGGAAAGAAGTTGGAAAGCGATAAACGTGGTTTCCCAACAGTGGTTCTGTCTGATAATGAGGATGTATCATTTTATCAAGAGGTATGTCCAGTATTTTATTACCAAAATGAATGTAAGGATGGAATATGGGGGAAGGTAAATACTGCGATTGTAACATATTCGGCAGATGAAGAGATTAGGTTTAAAGCAGCATCAGGCGGAGCGTTGACAGAACTGGCAATTTATTTGTTAGAAGCGGGCTTGGTTGATGGAATTGTACACACTACTTATAATGTTGAGAGTCCTACGGAAACAGTAAGTTGTATTAGTTATTCGGCAGATGCGGTAAGACAGCGTTGTGGTTCACGATATAGTATATCGGTGCCTTTAAGTGATATTTTACATATGGTTGATAAGGATAAGAAGTATGCGTTTATTGGAAAACCATGTGATGTTATGGCACTTAGACAATACATGAATAAGCATGAGGAATGGCAGAAGGTATTTTACTGTTTATTGTCTTTCTTCTGTGCGGGTGAGCCAAGTGTGGATGCTCAAAAGGCATTATTAAATAGAATGGGATTGACATTAGAAGAGTGTAAAGAGATTACCTATAGAGGTAATGGATGGCCAGGATATACAACTGTAAAGAAGTCAGATGGATCAGAGTGTAAACTGGAATATAATACGGCTTGGGGGCAGTATTTAGGTAGAGATTTAAGAAATATTTGTCGTTTTTGTTTGGATGGAACGGGTGAAGCAGCAGATATTGCATGTGCAGATTTTTGGTGTTTGACTGAAGAGGGGAAACCTGATTTTTCAGAGCATGAAGGAAGAAATATTGCAATTAGTCGTACTGCTATAGGTGAAAAGATTTTAGCTGATGCTTTGGCTTCTGGAAAGTTAGTTTTGGAGCAGGATTTTACTAACAAGATGGATGAATTTCATAAGTATCAACCACATCAGTATAGACGTAAGAATACAATGCAAAGTATGATGTTTGCAATGAAATTCTGTGGAAGAAAAGTGCCAAAGTATAATAAGAGTTATTTGGCGGAGTATGCAAAGCATGCAAGTAATAAGCAGAAATTTGATGCATTTTTGGGAATAATAAAGAGAGTAATTAGAGGACGTATTTAATTTATTCGAATGAAGTAAATTGGAATAAGCAAGTATTAATGAGAGATGTTTTCTATGAAGAAGATTCTAAGCAATAAGCAATTTAAGGTAATTCTATTAGTAGGAATGATGTTGATTATTTTCTTTTTTTCTCATCAAAGTGGAAGTGTATCTACTGAGATAAGTGAGAAGGTTGCAGAAAAACTGGAAGTAAAACAGATGATAGAGCCAGAAGTGGTTATTGGAGACGGATATGAATATGTGGTTGAACCCCAAAATATATCGTATCAGCCACTATTAGCAGGACTTAGTATACGCAAATATGCACATGTACTTCTATATGCACTACTTGGAATGGCAGCATTTTGGAATGTGAAAGATTTAAAGTATGTGAGCTGTATTAATGTTATTTTTGCTGGCTTGATTTGTTTTGCATATAGTTGTTTTGATGAAGTACATCAGATGCTTATTCCAGGCCGAGGTGCATCGGTTAGAGATGTTGCGATAGATGCGATAGGCTATGGCGGTGCAATTCTTTTATGTTATATAGAGGATTGGAGATATAAAAGAAAAACGTCGAGGAATAAATACTGTAATTGAATGCTTTAGAGATAAACCGGAATGAGAGCGTAGTTTTACATTCCGGCTTATTATTTATTAAGGTATATTTCAATGTGTTTGGCAGTAATGCATGAGCTATAATTATTATATATTGGAGATGTGTGGGATAGGGTTGATTTATATTGCAACTCTAGACTTCGAGTAGTATAATATATCGCGCAGATATTTTGTGTTTTAGTTCATATAGAAATTGAATCCTCTTAATAGGAGGATAGAGAATAGTAAAGTCAAGAAAAGATTGATGTGTACGTGAACTAAAAATGAATGAAGTAAGAGAAAAAAGTGATTAGGGGTATATGTGCACTTACACAGATTCTTTGGGGAGAAGAAAGTATATTTATGCCAATAATTAGTTTTGATACTTGTAGAAGTGGCAATATGTTTTGGGAGGATGTATTCATGAAATATAAAACTTATTACGAATTATCAGATTCGCAGTCTAAGAGAATTAATATTCTAAAGATGTTACTTGCATTATTTGTTGTATATATACATAGTGGTGTGGGTGAAATCAATTTTTCTGAAGGAAGTGTTGTTGTGAATTTACCGACATGGTTTGAATATTTTACATATACATTTTCTGTAGCACTTCCAGCATGTGCAGTACCTGGGTTCTTCTTTATATCATCTTTTTTATTATATAGAAAAGAGTTCGTTTGGAAGGATAATTTAAAAAAAAGATTGCGTACTGTTTTAATTCCATATATTCTCATGAATATATTTTGGATTATAATATACGGAATTGCTCAAACTATTCCACAAACACGCGTTTTTTTTGCGAACGAAGAAAAGTTAGTTGCTAACTTTACATTAGTGAGATGGATGCAGGCATTTGGAATTGGTTCTGAATATCCATTTTTATATCCTTTGTGGTTTTTGCGTAATTTGTTAATATTCAATTTGTTAGCAACAGTGATAAAAAAGATAATTGATTTTGCTCCAAGAATAACATTGGCAATAATATTAATTGTGTTTTTGTTTATTCCTGATTTCCCATTCAATAATTTTGCATATCTCATAAAACCAGATGATTTATGTATGTGGTGTTTTGGGTATTTTTTTGTAAAAAATAAATGTAATTTGAAAAAATTTGATAACAGCCTTCCTTTATTAATAGTATTTGTATTTTTATTAGTATTTAGAATATTTATTCATAATGTGGATTTTACGTTATCATTAATGGTGAATAGAATTAGTCTTGTGATTAGTCTGCTGTTTTGGTATTGTTGGTTTACAATTAATTTTAATGGTAAAATACAAAATATTTTTTTGAAGTTATCTGTTTATAATTTTGGA
>JAZNMO010000193.1:0-18183 GCA_045579665.1 Lachnospiraceae bacterium | reverse complement strand
CCATGGAATGGCATCTGCCATTTTGATCCATCTGTTATTTGGATTCATATGAAGACCCAGTGGCTGATTAAAAGAAAGGAAGCTGCTCTGTGTATTATCGGTATATTTGTACATTGATTTTTTACTCCTAAAAGATATTTTTCTATAGAAAACTGCACGAAAAAAGTTTTAATTCTCTCATAAACCGTGCACTTTTAGTATAACACTGATAGATAAGGAAGTCAGTAAAATCAATGTTTTAAGGCTATTTTAAATTTAATCAGCAGACACTATTTAACAGAATCTCCAACAAACGTTTACAAAGCTCCGGCCTCTTTTCCATAATCTTACAAAAAAGAAAGTTATCCGTGAAGGTTAAATCATTATAGCTCTTTTGCTTCTTCTCGTGGAGAATCAGCTCTTTCAATTTATTATCCATATGTCTCCTTCCGCAATCGGAAGTTTTCTAATTTCATTATAGTATTTTCCTCCAAATTGCTCAATATACTAATCATGAAATTCACCAGTGAATTCTAATCCATTCTCCTATTCATATGTCGACATAGAGACTATAGATTAACGTTGAAAATAAAGCAAGCCGAAATGTAAAAAATGGGTAGTTTTTACATTTCGGCGGTGGCAAATTATAACGTATGTTTACTTTTTGTTCTTACACTTCATCTTGTGATTCTAGTTTGGCTGAAACAGTATATTCATCTATTTGCACAGAATATGAATTTATATTAAAACCATCCTTTGTCATTAGATTACTTAAAACATACATTTTAGGACTATCAGATGTAGCTTTAGCAACAAATAAAACCTTATATTCATCACTATGTTTCTTTGCAAAATTATATTCAGATGATGTCATATGAAATTCAATTATATCGGATACCGATGCTTTTACCTCCACATACATTTTCTTACCTTTTGAATCAATGTACTCCATATCGTACCCTAATTCTGCAGAACCTTCTGGATTTACGTTGGCTTTGCGAGCATTTTCTGATACCCACGCAACAGTTTCAAATTCCTCTTTTAAATACCTATAAGCATAAGCTTCACCTTTAAATCCAATATTTTCACGCTCATTTTCTCGTCCAACAGACAATTTTGAATATCCCAATTTCATGCTTTTCTTTCCTGCTATATTGGCTTTTAAGCTATTAGGTACTGTTTTAACATTAAAAACTTTCATATTATCGCATAAATTGTTCTTTGACTTATCAATCGCAATTGGTTCTTTTTGTTCCTTAACATATGATTCATATAAGGTCTTTAATACCTCAAACTCACCATAATATAGTAAACTTGTATTCTTAGGTATTTGAAGAAACTCTTCCAAGAATTTTGCTGTCGATACATCCTTTGCAAATCTTTCTTTGTTGTCCTCATAAACTTTTACCAAATCAATCTCTTCACATTGTAATGTTATTTCCATTGCTTTGAGAAATGATTGTTCACAATCAAAAAATACAGAGTCTTCTATTGGTATTTCATACTTTTCATAATCAAAAAACTTATCAACTAGTTTCTTTTTTTCTTCTATGGACTCAGACTTCATTCTTTCAAAAAGTGTTTTTTTATACAGCTCCCGATATTGTGTCTTCAAAACTTCAACCTTCTTCTCATAATAAGGTAAAAGCGAAATCTTTTGAGTAGTAGTCTCAGAGTTGTATTGTACTATATCAAGCCCCGCCATTCTAAAACAATTAATTATGCTCATAGCATTTGCAATAGAATCAAGATGTTCATAATCTATTTCTTCCAACAATTCTGAATAACAATTATATTCTACTTTTGCAAGCTTCTTAATAACTGCTATGAAATCTTCTTTAATACTTTTATGCATACCTAATGCTTTTGTTGTTCTTTCAATAATTGTCTCATCTTCTTTATCATCAAGAACAAGCTTTTTCCGTTCTACCTGCATATATGTATATAAATCTCTAAATCTTTCATATAAAGAAACATTATTCAATATATCACATAATATACAAGAAATTGCCTTTCCCATATCAAGATTATGCAATTCCGTCTCGTTACACATCGAGTCAGGCACTTGTAAATAATAAATCTTTCCGTCTTCTGAAATGTAATCATAATTGCCCAAAATTACTTCTTTACCATTATATTCAGCCTTCACTTGACTACATAACACAATCGAAATCCCCATAAATCTTTCAATCTCATTTTTGGAAGGATTACTATCAATACGATAACAATATGCCATTATCTTATATTTCTGAAAATCATTTTTAAACATTTCATTCAATTGATGTTGTTGCGGTTCTCCTACAACCTTTCCCTCTAAAACAAGCTTCGAGATTCCAAACCAATCTTGAATTTTATTAGGATCAATTCGTGTTGGAAGTTCAATTAAATTATAATTGTCACATATGCTTTTACAAACACCTTTATTATCTAAATAATATGTATCCGACACTTTTTGATACCCATGGTTCCCCCATACACATCCGTTATCTAAAAATCTGCCTTTTTCTGATACCCAGAATGCTTTTCTTTTGGTATTTGCTATCCCCCTATATATTTGTCGTGCAATCACACCATCTTTATCTTTTTCAGGCAAAATACAAAGGAGTGAATACAATAAATCTAGCGGCAGGTCGCTATATTCACGGCATATACCAAACTGACTAAAAGTATTCTCATAAATAATTCTTAATTGTTTCTTATCCCCTTCTAACTCCTTTATATAATTATCTATATCTGGTTGAAGCACAACAGGCGCAAATTGCTCTCCAATTGGTTTCAATATACATCTGCTAATCTCATATCTCGTTTTGCCTCTCTCAATCCATGCGCTTGTTTCAAATTTCCAACGAAGATATGGATATACCTGTCCCTTTGGTAAAGTCCTGTAATTTTGTTTATTTCCCCATTTTATTTCTACCTCTGCCTTCGAATCAAATCTTTTAAACAGAATCGAAGAAAGTGCTTCATCACTATTAATCCACGAAACAATTGCTTGTGTACTGCTTTTTTCAAGAATACTAGATAGAAACTCAACATCCGTAACTGTTCCTTTATAGTACCTAGTACCATGCAAATCGTTTAAGCGAAAAAAAGTTTCTCCTTCCAGCTTTATCGGAAATACTATAGACCTCAAAACCTTAGATAAGTAATCTTGTTTACCTACTAAATCCGTAATTCTTGATGTGATTTTCCTTGGATATTTTGCAAGGCAAAGCTGTTCTAAAAAATCCCAAATCTCCCAATCTTCATGTTCTCCATCCAACTTTCCGCTAATATTTTCAACAAAAATATCTGTGCAAACACCTCGAAATAAATCTTCACAAATACTATTTCCATATTCTTCCCCGATATATAATTTATCGGATTTTTTTAAATTACCTTCCCTTGTCGAAAGAAATACTCGAACTCCACCGCTTATATACTCCCTATTCTTCCAAATCCAGTCTAAACACTGATCCGAAAATCTTTTTGCTGTGTCAATATCCCCCGCTTTCATTCTCTCGTCAATCGAAGTAGTCATCTTTTCAATTATTTTATCTATACTATACTCATATACATTTAAAAAACGCAATTGATTTACTATAGACCCTGCATCCAAATATTTCTCTAACTCATTTTTCATCTCTGAATCCATAAATTTGATATTTACAAATTCCGGCGGTTCTGTAACACTTAATCTTTTTTCTTTTATAAAAACAGGGGTTGTACATTTAGCTTGATAACCATCTGTACAAAAAAGCAAATTAACCTTTGGCTGCTCTGACTTCCACTTAAACTCACTTATCAAAGCACTAATTATGACTGCGTTTTCTTTAATATGTTCTCTTGTCTTCTCTCTATCTTTCGCCCACTCGTTTATTTTTCCTGATAAATAATCTACTTTGTAAGCACGTGCACCTGTCTCGTCTATTATAAAATTTGCTAGTTCGCGATCATCTGTATATTTCAGCAACTGTGTAAAACTCGGTCCGTTAAGTATTGTTGCAAGCTTTGACTTATAAAAAAACGGGTTGTCGCTAAATGCAATATATTCATTCTCTACCGTTGGTAAAATTTTGCTTGTTTTTATTTGTTCTAAAAGTATTTCCCTAAAATGATAATCACGTAAATCCTTATGCATTGTTTTATTCTCTACTACAATTGATAAAGCGTCATATGAAGCCTCTTTCTCACTCTTCGTTAACTTTAATGCCGTATCTATCAATAATGTAGCTGCTGTATTCAGGATTCTCTTGTTCGCTTCATCACCTTTTATAAGATGATTACGGTTTGCGTCCAAATTTAAATTTGCGTGTAGTAAAACAGGATACGGAAACTCTACCTCTGTCGGAAAATAATTATAAATCACCTGCTTCTCTGGTGCTTTTCCATCCGTTCTATAGGCAACAACAACTGTATATGATTTATCACCTATATATTCTTCTCTTCTATTAAGAAGCCAAACTATTTCCTCTGGCTCTTTTCCCTGCTCATACTTCTTAACAACCACTTTATCATCATGTATTGTCCTAACAAATCTCACAGAATAAGTATCAGTATTAATACATATAGCTTCCGCCATATTAAGGAAAAGCAACAACGTTCCATCTATTGCTTCTAACTGTGTTATAATATCGTTGCTAATATTTTCATCATTTTTTACTTTTATCGAAATTTCTGTCGTAAAGTTTCCTATATATTGTTCTTGAATCCATTCAGGAAATGCAAGAATTGCTGCTCCATCATCTTCCAATTCAAAATCTATTGCTGACTTTAAATATTTTTGTGAATAATCATCAGAAAACGCAATATGAAGGTCTCCACTATGAATCGTAATTTTTTCAGCCCATCCTAAAATTGCTCTAAATCCCGTTCCTTTATTTCCTATAACTTTCTTTTTTCTTGATTTCTTATCACTTATATTAGAAAGCATCAAAGAATCAACTCCCTTTTTAGAAAAGGGAGTTCCACAATTTGATATAGTTAATGTATCTTTATAATAAGAGATGCTTATTTCTCTTGATTGGTCTTCTGTTAATTCATCATCTGCATTCTGTATTAGCTCAAGCAGTTCTCTCCCATGATATCCCTGCATGTATTCTTTTTCTCGTCTATAATCAGAAACTATTCTTTCAGATTGAGTTTTATATACTTCTATTGTCTTTTGTTTTTTACTCTCTATATACTTTTCCATATGTATTGTTCTCCTTTTCGCAGTCTAGTATTGATTGAGATTAGGATATTAACACTACTACAATATCTCCGCCGAATCCAACACAATCGTGAATGGTCCATCATTTAATAATGACACCTTCATATCAGCGCCAAAGGAGCCATGCTGTGTTGGGAAGCCCTTTGCCTCTAAGGATGATATGACATACTCATACAACTCATTTGCCATATCCGGCTTACCTGCATCTATAAAGGATGGACGATTGCCCTTCTTACAGTTAGCATACAGCGTGAACTGGGAAATAATTAAAAACTCTCCCTGTACATCCGATATAGAAAGATTCGTCTTCCCCTCTGCATCATCAAAGATTCTAAGCTTTGTCAGCTTATCAATCATCTTGTCTGCTATCTGCTGATTGTCTGTGCCTGACACACCTACTAATACTAATAAGCCCTTGCCAATTTCTCCTATTATCTCTCCATCTACCTTCACAGAAGCCTCTGTTACTCTCTGAATTACAAATTTCATTTCACTTTACTCGCTTTCCCTTATTTTACTTCATATAGCTTTGGCAGCTTATCTAACGTAACCGCATATTCGTGCTGATAAAGCCTGTTAAGTGCTTCAAATTCATTAAACTTCTCTATCATTACAAAATCCTTACTCCAGGTCATATACCAAAGCCATGGTGTGCTTGTCTTAATAAGCTCGTCCGCATCAGGAATGATTCCTGTCTCTGCTAAAGCAGTTCCCTTTGATGCCGTTGTAATTTCTATTAGCTCATCATACTTATCCCTGAATGCACCATAAGCGTGCTCTGGCGGATAAATATCTCTTGAAATAATATCACAGTACTCATCTCCCACATAGCCCTCTGCCACTGGCGAATTCCACACCCATATCAGATTGTCCAAGTGGTGCTTCCTAGTGTAGTAACGATACATGAATTGAAACAGCTCCTTTGCCACCTGTGGCCCCTTAGAGCCCCACCAGAACCATGCACCCTCTGACTCATGAAATGGTCTCCACAGAATCGGTACATGCTTATCACAAAATGGCTGTAATAAAGATGCCAGATGGTCCAAATCCTTACACATAGCTTCATGCTCCGGTGTACCTTCCTTCAATGCCTCTATCGGATTAAAGTCCGTATTTTCAGTATAAAATGCCTTATCTCTTCCACCTAATGGCGAAAACCAATGCCAGGTAAAGGTGATGAGTCCTCCTTTCCTGGCCCATTCCCATGCCTTCTCCAATGTACCTCTATTCTGCTCTACCTCTGTGATACAAGCCTCATTGGCAGTCTCCAGCTTTATATTTGGCGAATATGCTAACAGTTCAAATCCGCATACTGCCGGGAGCTTTCCTGTAACTTTCTGAATCTTTTCAAGCTCCTCCTGTGCAAGCGTCTGTGTATGCTGTCCTGTAAGGATTCCTTTTCCTTCCAGCTTTGCCAAATATTCCATAACTTTTCTTACTTCTTCTATCGCATTCTGATTACAAGGTGTAGATATCATATGCTGTACCTCCGCTCTTTCTAACAAACGAGCAGGCAAAACCTGCTCGTCTACTATTTTATCCTTTACTTCAAAGTCAACTCTACCGGGCAATGGTCTGAACCCATAACCTCAGTATGAATCTTTGCATCTGCTAGTCTTTCCTCCAATGTCTTCGAAACCACAAAATAGTCAATACGCCAGCCTGCGTTCTTCTGTCTTGCCTGAAACATATATGACCACCATGAGTAAATCCCTTCCATATCAGGATAGAAATAACGGAAGGTATCTATAAAGCCACTCTCAAGCACCTTGGTAAAGCAGCCTCTCTCCTCGTCCGTAAATCCTGCATTTTTATGGTTGGTCTTTGGATTCTTAAGGTCGATTTCCTTATGAGCCACGTTTAAATCCCCGCAGAAAATTACAGGTTTCTTCTCCTCAAGTTTCTTAAGATACTGCAAGAATGCCTCTTCCCACTGCATACGGTACTCCAAGCGTGTCAGTTCTCTCTGCGCATTAGGTGTATAGACTGTCACGACATAGTAGTCCTCAAACTCTGCCGTAATCACACGACCTTCCTTATCATGCTCCTCGATACCAATTCCATAAGTAACGCTCATTGGCTCCTGCTTAGTAAAGAGTGCTGTCCCTGAGTAGCCCTTCTTCTCGGCATAATTCCAATACTGATGATAGCCCGGAAGCTCCAAATCATGCTGTCCTGCCTGTAGCTTCGTTTCCTGCAGACAAAAGATATCCGCATCTACCTCATTAAAAAAATCCATAAAGCCTTTACCTAAGCAGGCTCTGATACCATTTACATTCCAAGATATTAATTTCATGTCTTTTTCATTCTGCCTTTCTAACTCTTTTTATACACTATAGCTTGTCCAATACCTTCTTATATGGCATAAGCATACCTTCTGTCATCTTATTTCCCATCTTTGATACAAGCTTCTTATTCGATAGCATTGCACCAACCAGCTTCATAAACCATGCTCTTGCACGCTGCTTCTGTGGGAAATCATATATGCCATGCTGCTTATAGAACTTGTGGTCAGCCTTCATCATACCGCGCATTACCCAAATCAAATCGCGGAATATCTTCATACCGCCTATTCCCCAAAAGGTCTGTGGCAGCATCACCTGATGCGTCAACGCATAATCCAGGGTCTGAGCAAGCTCTTCTATGCCTACTGCATCCGTCGCAATACCTGCAAGGAAATTGCGCCCCACGTCAGCCCTACCCACCATGATATTATGCAGATTCTCTTCTCTACTCAAATCTCCGTGTACCAAATATCCCACAGGACTTCCCATCGTCACTGTCCGATGTCCATTGCAAAACTGTCTGTCATCGTACATCTTCATTCTCGCCCCCATGGAATGATCCTTTATCGCAAATGCATAAACAGTTGCATCAGCAGTCTGTATCTCATTACGAAGGAACTCGTCAAAATGATCCTTGTAAATACACTCACCTGACACCGCACAATGAAAGCATCCAAGACAACCACCGGAAAATGGGTATTCCATAACATTAACCACCCTCGTAGGATATGGCGATACTGCCTGAAAATCTTCAATCATACGAATGACACTCACATCCTCCGGCGTATAACTTGCAACAATAACAATCTGTTTATCCCTCTTCTTATCCACAGCTTCCAACTGACGTACATACTCCGGATATGGCTTATTCTCCCATGCAAGCTTAGGCAACGCCACATAATGCTTAGCCCTCCAAAGCACCAATTTCCAGAAGCTAATCGCCTCCTGCTGTCCCTGCTCCTTAAGTAAATCATCCATATCAGCGGAAAGACCGCCCAAATAGCGCATTCCCATATCATCACAATTCTCTTGAATGAAACGCTGCGCCGTCACATCATAAAAATGCTTAGAGGTGCATAATTGTGCGGTCATCTTATCCGCAAAATCTACACCGCTTGCCTTCATCAGCTCTATAAATCTATGCAGCTGAGCAGGTACAATAAAAGTATATACAGGATAACAGAATAATATCAAATCAGCCCTCTGAAGCATCTCCAACTCCTGTGACATATCCTTCTCCAGGCTTCGAATACGCTGACCTACATGAATCGTTTCAAATTTACATTCTGTAAACTTTTTTTGTAAAAACAAAACCGTTTGATAGGTAATGCTATTTTCCCCTTTAGGACTTCCTGATATTACACAAATTCTCATTTGCATTTCCCCTTTTAACAATCTCTACTATCATTATAGTGCCTTGTGATACCTTTTTTCAAGAACTAAGAGGAGAGTTTGTCCACGAAAATAAAACGCCTGCCATAGGCAAGCGCTTTATATACAACAGGCTTCCTCACAGCCTGATTCTGTATTTCGATGACAATTCCCACTACAACAGACAGATGCACCATCACACAAACGATAGTAGCCTCCTGCTATACGCAAATGCTTTCCGTTGATGATATAATCTGCCAGCTTGTACCGTGCCTCCTCATATATCTCCGTCACTGTCGTTCGTGAAATATTCATCTGTTGTGCACACTGTTCATGTGTTTTCTTCTCATAATCCACAAGACGAATTACTTCATACTCATCCACTGTTAATGTTACAACATCCTCATTATCATGCCCATCCGATGAAAAATCCATAAAAACGGGTTCTCTGCAAATCCTTCTACAACGCTGCCTTCTTGGCATAATACACCTCTTTTCAACAAATTCAAATACATCATATATTACTCTCACTTTTCCCGTCAAGTATGTATCAAAGCTCTCAAGGAATACTTAGAAAGTATACAAAAAATCTCTTATATTGTCTTGTCGAAAGCGGTGTTCTTAGCTTCTTCTTTGCCAAATTATGCAAATACCAGAACCGTCACAGAATGCGGTGTAAATGTATAATCTAAAGTATTATCCAACAATACCTTTTTCTCTGTTACAGGGCTTACCTTTTCCGGCTGTCCCAGTTCATTTTCATCTGTAAGAGCGCAGCCTCTTAGCGCATTTACAAATGCCAAATGCTTCTCCTCTCCATCAAGTACAAGCTGTACTTGCTTTGCTTCACCTGTCAGATTCACTACCTTTAATATGGTATTGCCAGTCTCTTCATCCGTTGATGCTGTTACATAAAGCTCCTCCAGTTCAGGGAGTCTGTCTACCGTATCATTGTAAAGAACACCATTTACATATGTTTTAATCTCTCTTCCTTTCACTTCAAGTCTCAAGGTATACTCAATATCTTCTACATGAAAGATTCTATGAGAAATGGTTGAACCACGGCCATTTACCAAGGACATAATATTACAGTCCCAGTTATCCCAACCGCCGAACTCCCACTGCACTCTGCTGCTTTCTGTTACACCAAAGAAAATCTTTAATCCTTTTCTTCCGGCACTTCTCTTAAACTTAAACTCTAAGGTATATTCCTCATCCTGCTCTACTCTATGTACCGTATGCTCTGTATTATCACAAATTTCAATATCTGAAAGCTTCTTCGTACCGCCTGCTGCCGTATAAGTCACATCCCAAATCTTACCCTCTACATCATTTCCGGCAATGATAATATCTCCAGACAGAGTCTTGGCATCTATCAGCTTTATAACCTCATCCAAATTTTCCTTTTTAAATCTTACTGCATCCGTTCCCTGATTCTCCATAAAAAGCTTCTGCACATAATAATTTGGTGTCTTCATAATCTCATGATTATTAAACCACAGCATATCCGGCTTCCAGTTCACATAGTCCACATTGCAAAGCATCGGTGCGTAGCAGGCAAGTGCAACTGCCTTGGAACGCTCCAAATGTGTCATATACGCTGCCTCTACGATTGCATTGTAATAAGTATTGCCCCACGATGCATACTCACCCAAGAATACCTTCGGACCATTCGCATCATAATCCTCATAATGATGCATATTGGCAAGAAACCACTCCGGTGAAGAATAATAATGTTCATCCACCAGATCAGAACCATACTTCTTGGCGCTTTCCCAACCTACATCATAGCCTTCACCTACTGCAAAAGGACCGGCCGTATTGATAATCTTAATCTCAGGATATTTCTCTCTGATTGCATTATGAAAGTATGGATATCTTTCAAAGAAACCGTCACCGATTTCTTCATTTCCTATCCCCAGATACTCCATATGGAAAGGTTGTGGATGTCCCATCTTAGCTCTTACGCTTCCCCACTTGGTATCTGCCGCACCATTGGCAAATTCAATCAGGTCAAGAGCTTCCTGTACCCACTCACCTATATTCTCAATTGCTACTCCTTCACCCTTATGTGGGTTAAAGCCCCCTGGCAGCACCGGTAGCGGCTTAGCTCCTATATCCTCACAAAAGCAGAAATACTCATAATATCCAAGTCCCAAGGTCTGATTATAGCGCCAGTTATTTCTCCATGTCGGTCTCTCTTCCACCTTACCTAAGGTTCTTCTCCAACGATACATAGAATTTCTATCCCTATCATTTAGGCTTCCGTCATGGGTTAGACAGCCTCCCGGGAATCTCATAAACTTTGGCTTCATTTCCCTAAGTGCCTCTGCGATATCTCGGCGCAATCCACCCTTCCTTCCCATAAAGGTATCCTGTGGAAAAAGCGAAACCATGTCAAATTCATACACACCTGCTTCCTCAAAGGTGATTACCAGTCTGCCCCCATAGCTCGTTCCTGTTGCCTTTAACGTCAAGCTATACTGCTTCCATTCGCCCTGTGTATCCTCAATCACCAATCTATCTAATGCAAAAATCTTTCCCTGCATATCCTGTACGGAAATGCATATAGTACATTCCTTATCAGCCCTTGCAAATACCGAAAAATCGTATTTCTTACCTGTCTCTACATAAATACCTGTATTATAACCTGCATTGCTGATATAATCTCCTGCCTCCGCCTCTACATGCAGATAGTGCAGATTCTCTTCGTTTAACGGTCTTTCCGATACAACCTCCCATCTGGCACCCTCTGACTTATCCCAAGCTGTCAGGGGAGTATAATCTTCTTTATCAATCTTACAATATTCAAAAGAGCGATTCTGAATTAACTCCGCATACAAACCTCCATCTGCCGCATGATTAATATCTTCAAAAAACAATCCATACAAATCCCCAAGCTTTTTATAGCTTTCATTCTGATACACTGTAATCTTCTTCATC
This sequence comes from Lachnospiraceae bacterium, assembly GCA_045579665.1. GTDB lineage: Bacteria > Bacillota > Clostridia > Lachnospirales > Lachnospiraceae > COE1. Next base: position 6,414 of record JAZNMO010000193.1, on the reverse strand, counting down.
TCTTTACTACACCTTTCTCTTTATTCATAACCCTATTTATTTTAACGCAAGCTATAATACTTCAATATGCATTAACGATATCATAGTTCCTCTCAGATATCTACTCATAATTCCTTTACTTATATGCATTTTGTTCCATAAATCCGTGGTTATCGAGTTTTTGATGCACAAAAAAACCGATGCAAACATGCACCGGTTTTTCATTTATTCCATTAGTTTAACGGATACTTATCTGTTAATGTCTGTACAATAGCTCTTGCCTCAGAAATCTTAGCCTCGCCGCCCTTGATTACCATAGCAATTGCCTCTGCAATCTGATCCATATCGTCTTCCTTCATACCACGGCTTGTGATAGCAGGAGTACCAAGTCTTACACCACTTGTAACAAATGGAGACTTAGGGTCATTAGGGATAGTGTTCTTATTACATGTAATATGAGCCTCATCCAATAACTTCTCAACAGCCTTACCTGTTAAGACATATGTAGTAAGGTCAACTAACATTAAGTGATTGTCTGTACCGTCAGATACAATCTTAATGTCTCTTGACTGTAAGCCCTTGCAAAGAGCCTGAGCATTAGCAATAATCTGCTTCTGGTAAGCCTTAAACTCATCAGATAAAGCTTCCTTAAAGCATACAGCCTTAGCTGCGATAACATGCATCAAAGGACCACCCTGAATACCAGGGAAGATAGCCTTATTGAAGTTATACTTCTCAGCAGCTTCCTTATTCGCAAGAATCATACCTCCACGAGGTCCTCTTAATGTCTTATGTGTTGTAGTAGTAACTACATCAGCATATGGGAATGGACTTGGATGAAGTCCTGCAGCTACAAGACCTGCGATATGAGCCATATCTACCATCAATACGGCACCAACCTCGTCACAAACCTCTCTAAAGAACTTGAAATCAATTGTTCTTGCATATGCACTTGCACCAGCGATAATCATCTTAGGCTTGCACTCTAAAGCAAGCTCTCTCATCTTCTGATAATCAAGTACACCATTATCATCAACACCGTAAGGCACAACCTTAAAGTACTTACCTGACATATTAACAGGTGAACAATGTGTTAAGTGTCCGCCGTGGTCAAGGTTCATAACCATGATAGTATCACCCGGCTCTAATACAGCAAACTGTACTGCCATGTTAGCCTGTGCTCCTGAATGTGGCTGAACGTTAGCGTAATCACAACCGAATAATTCCTTTGCTCGCTCGATAGCAAGGTTCTCGATAACATCTACACACTCACAACCGCCGTAATATCTCTTTCCAGGATATCCCTCTGCATATTTATTCGTTAATGGGCTACCCATTGCTGCCATAACTGCCTTACTTACCCAGTTCTCAGACGCAATCAGCTCAATATGGCTGTTCTGTCTTTCCTGCTCTTTGACAATCGCCTCAGCGATTTCACTGTCTACATTCTTCACTTCGTCAAATGCGTACATAACTCTTTACCTCCAGTGTTTTATACATTCATACCTCTTGCATTATATCTGCTTTTCCAGTGTTTTACAAGGCAAAACTCATTTAAATTCCAAGAAATGCAAAATTATACAAAAAACATATTTATACATACCTAATTAAAATGGAAAATCCTCTGACAAATCTTATAACCGTCAATCGTAAGCTTTCTTCCCCACTTGCCCGGCAAATTCATGGCATGACCTAAAATACCATAACGCAGGCTTCTCCAAAGTCTCATATCCTTATCTTTGATATACTGCCATAACTCCTTCTTCTTCTCAAGGTTCTCTTCCTTACCGGAACGCAGAAGCATAACAGAGGATACCGTTGTGATAATATCCAGATAATTACGCATATAGCGTCTTACCTTACCGTTAGAACGAATTCTTGCAAGCTCATCTACAAAGTAGTCTACCATCAGCTTATTTACTCTAAGCTGCTGGTCAATACGGCTAATCATCACCTGTTCATTCACCGACTGGTCTGCTCTGCCAATGTAATAACGATAGAAATTCACATCCAGATAATACATGGAATTCACATACGGCAACGGATTAAATACAAAAATATTATCCACATAGAAGGTATGCTCCGGCAGCTTTAATCCACATTCACGCAATAAACCTGTACGGTAAATAACTGAATGCATCAAAATATACTGTCCAACATTAAAATGCTTTACATCCTTCCATGAGAAAATCCTATTCTGCGGAAGCGCATGATGGTACTTCATCACCTTCTTACGCTTCTCACCTTCCTTCTCATATACAAAATTGCTGATAAACATATCCACCGGTGTTCCATTCTGTACCAGTTTACGCAAGGTTGTAAGAATTTGCATATATGCACTTTCATTCACCCAGTCATCACTATCTACGACCTTATAATAAAGTCCCGTAGCAGCCTCAATACCTGAGTTCACCGCAGAACCATGCCCGCCATTCTCTTTATTTACAACCTTAACAATACTAGGAAATCTTTGGCGATACTCCTCTGCAATATCTGCCGTGTTATCCTTAGAGCCATCATTTACAACGATAATCTCAACATCCTCGCCACCCGGAAGCAATGAATCAATACATTTTCTCATATATGCCGATGAATTATAGCACGGTATTGCAACTGACAATAATTTCATAATATACACCCCTTCTAAACCTTTCTGTTTATTCTATTCAAAACTTAAAGTAATATATCCCTACGCGCTGCCTGTAAATAAGCTGCATATGCAGACGGAATTGCATATTGCTTCTCCACTTCCTCTTTATCTGCAAATATCAGCTTACTCTTATCCAAAGAAGTATCCAGCTCATCCACCCGAATCGCATATCCGGTCATATGCCACTCCTTATGCGTAAAAATATGCTTACTATCTTCTAACTGTCTGATTCGAATTGCACGTAATCCAAGCTCCTTCAGATATGCCAGCACCTCCTCTTCGCTTCGGGCACCTTCTATCCACGGAAACTCATACATACCTGCAAGTAATCCCTTTGCGGGCCGTTTCTGCAATGCTGTCTTGTTGGCATCCTGCAATACCAGAACAGTCTTATACTCTATTTTACGAGGCTTTTTCTTTGTTTTCTTAGGGTACTCATTCATACAGCCTGCAAGCCTTGCCTTACAAAAGCCATGCCAAGGACACTCACTGCACTTTGGCTCACCATTGGGAATACATACCATTGCCCCCAGCTCCATAAGTGCCTGATTCAAGTCACCTGCTCTATCTTTAGGCATCACCTGCAAAAGCTCCTGCTCCACGGCAGTCTTTACCTTCTGCTGCATGATGTCCCTGTCATCCCTGCGTACTCTGGCAAGCACTCTTAGCACATTACCGTCTACTGCCGGCACTGCTCTTCCAAAAGCAATCGACGCTATCGCCCCCGCTGTATAACTTCCGATGCCTGAAAGCTTACAAAGCTCCTCATAGGTATCAGGAATCTGCCCGCCATACTGCTCCATAATCTGCCTTGCAGCCTTATTCAGATTGCGGACACGATTATAATAGCCAAGTCCTTCCCAGAGCTTTAGCAACACCTCTTCCTTAGCATTGGCTAATGCCTCTACATCCGGAAGCTCATTCAAAAAACGTTCATAGTAAGGCTTCACTGCCTCTACTCTGGTCTGTTGCAGCATAATCTCCGATACCCACACCCGATAAGCCGTCGGATACTCTCTCCAAGGCAGAACTCTCGCATGAGCATCATACCACGCAAGTAAAGGCTCTACAATTCTTTCAAGCTCATTTATCTCATTCTTGCGCATTCAAAACGCTCCTTTGTCAAAAGACAATTCAAAAGCTCCTGATATCTCTGTTCAATATCTCCACTCTGAATCTCAAAATCAAGACTGATTGCCATCGTATCAATCATAGCATCTGTAACGGTGGCATGCATCAAATGTAACAGCTCGAGCTTATCACTGTAGGTATCTGCCTCAAGGAATCGCAGAAGATTCGGGTCGATATCCGGCATCTCTTCCTCTTCTGCATAACCGATCTCTTCCACAGCCTTTGCTTCCTGTGGCTGCTCCATCAGCTTTTCTACACTGTCAGAATCTATCACATGCGCATTAATCGCCTGTACCTTCACATCTGTCTCCAGCATAGCCTTCTCCAGCTTCTCAAAACGATACTCCTGCACTGCATCCGGATATTTATCCTTATCTGTTTTACTCAAAAACATTTCCAAAGGTCTGACATACATCTGAAACGGACTGTAAAGCTGCTGATATACAACCACCTGCTCCAAGGTCTCCGAATCCAATGCTATCGAAATAATCTGATAAATATTTCCCTTAAAATGTTTATATACTTCATATGGTTTTGGTATCTCTCTCATAATATAGTTCCCTCCACGATATATCATACCATTAACATAAAAAAAATACATCTTAAAAAATGATGAATTTATAACACAAAAAAAGGAAAACAACACCATCGTCATTTTCCCTTACTTTTATTGCTGTTCTATTACATCATTTTCGTTTTCAGGCTCTCAATATCCTGTGCAAACTGCATCATCATATCCTGTGTAATCACGCCCTCTTCCTTCAGCTGCAGGAGCGCGTCATCCATGGTAATCATCCCTGCCTTACGGTTCATTTGCATAACACTAGCCAGCTGATGCGTCTTGCCTTCACGAATGAGATTACGTACCGCAGCATTGGTATGCATTACCTCAAATACCGCAACTCTTCCATTCCCATCCGCTCTAGGCACCAGCTGCTGCGATATAACAGCCTCTAACACGCTGGCAAACTGCACCCGTATCTGTTGCTGCTGCTCTGCCGGAAATACATCAATGATTCTGTCTACCGTATTGGCGGCTCCTATGGTGTGAAGTGTAGATAACACCAAATGACCTGTTTCTGCTGCTGTAATTGCTACACTTATCGTCTCATAATCACGCATCTCGCCTACCAAAATAACATCCGGATCCTCACGTAATGCCGCTCTCAATGCATTAGCGTAATTCGTGGAATCCAAACCGATTTCTCGCTGATTTACGATAGATTTATCATGCTGATGCAGATATTCTATCGGATCCTCTAACGTAATAATATGTGCATCCCGATTATGATTGATTGCATTTATAAATGCTGCCAGTGTAGTTGATTTACCACTACCCGTTGGGCCTGTTACCAGCACAAGCCCTCTCTTCTTTTGATATAAGTTCATCACTGACTCAGGAATTCCTAACGTCTCCGGTGAAGGTATCTCAGTATCCACAATTCTCATAGACAAGGCTATAGAGCCTCTTTGCTTAAAAAGATTCACTCGATATCTTCCCTCTCCTGCAATGGCATAGGACATATCAAGCTCTCCCTTTTCGTCAAATATTTCCTTTTGTTTACCTTCCATAATTTGTACTGCAATTTCTAACGTATCTGTCGGTGTCATTTTGGGATAATCCATTGTTACTAAACTTCCATTGACTCTCATCTTAGGCGGAACACCAACAGTTATATGTACATCAGATGCCCCTGCTTCCTTAGCAGCAATTAAAATTTCTTCTATATTAATTGCCATATTTTGAACCCCTTCCACATTTTAAATAAACTCAAAATTGTTTCTTTTGTTGTTATTTTATCATTTTATTTATTCTTTTTCAATTATATGTCAGTTTTTACTTGTTTTTTAATTTAATTCCTCTATATCATGTGCAATTTGGCTTTTCTGAATTCGAAAACAATTTCGTGTTATTGATTTTTAGGAATATTTATGCACTTGAAAAGTGGCTCCATCTATAATATGATAAGCATACCTTTATGGGATTCCTAAGGGTAGGATACTTTAATCCAAAGATAAAGAGAATGAGAGTTAATATGAGGGAGTAAAATTTATGAGGGAGAGATTTGAAAACGAAGGAACCTCTACGGGCGAATATAAATGCGGCCTGTATGTTACTTACGGTGGCAAGGAGTATGATGCTGTCTATTTGGGAGTTGGCAGATTCATCATTTATTCCGATGTTGCAGATGAGAATTTTTCATTTCCGTCTGATGACGGAAGATTTATTCTTCAGACAGATTTGCGAGATTCACTTTTGACTCGTGCCGCTGAGATTCGAATGATTGGTATTGTCAAGGATTGTTATGAGAGTGTTATGATTCGTGACATCTTAGAAGAGGGTGTCATTATCTCTACATATAATCCTCGCTTAGCTTTTCAGCTGGGGTTAGAGCCTGTTAAAGAGCTTGGCTTCACAGGTATAGTCGACAGAGATGTTCTAATTGGGATGTATGAAGAGAGGGATTATCTTTGGAATCCTAATCTTGCTATCTATTCTACCTTCTGCCAGGCAAACAATAAAAAAGGCGAATCCACTTGGTTCGTAGATCAGGACCGCCTCACACAGTTATATATGATTAAACGTTAATCCAAAAAGGGGCTGTAAAAAAAGTCCCATAAAAGAAAAATCGCTGAGGTCGTGAGACCACAGC
>JAZNMO010000192.1:0-4609 GCA_045579665.1 Lachnospiraceae bacterium | reverse complement strand
CGGAGCATCTTCTGGAAGAACTAATAATCCGTTATAACCAGCACCTGGATACATATTCTCGCTAACACCAAGCTCAACACCTGAACAAAGCATACCAAAAGACTCATAACCACGAAGCTTGCCCTTACCGATGGTCATAACACCTTCCACTGTCTTGTGGTCCTTAGCTGTTGCATACACAGTTGCACCAACAAGAGCTGTTGGGAACTTACCACCTGCAACTACATTATCAGCACCACAACAAATCTGGAACTCACCATGCTCACCACAATCCACCTTACATACATGCAAATGTGTATCAGGAATTGCCTCGCACTCTAACACATGGCCTACTACTACCTTGCTGATATCTCTACCAACCTCATATAATTCTTCTACTTCAAAACCGCAAGAGAACAGCTTATCCTGTAATTCCTGTGGTGTAATATCTACATCAACATATTCCTTAATCCAACTCAAAGGAGCTAACATATCTATCTACCTACTTTCCTCAATTATCAATAATCTGCAGAGAATGGCTTTCCAAGACATTCTCTTGCATGAAACTTAGTAAATCTTAGGCAGTGTTCTTTACTGCCTTAGTTTTACTTTTCATGCTCTAGTCATTTAACTGCTTCAATACTCTTAAATCTGATTCAAAAAGATGCTTGATATTGTTGATACCGTACTTAAGCATTGCTGTACGCTCAATACCGATACCAAATGCCAGTCCGCTGTACTCATCAGAATCAATACCACAGTTCTCAAGTACCTTCTTATTTACAACGCCTGCACCTAAAATCTCAATCCAGCCAGTACCCTTGCAAAGCTTACAGCCTGTTCCGCCGCACTCGAAGCAGCTACAGTCAACCTCTACTGAAGGCTCTGTGAATGGGAAGTAAGAAGGACGAAGTCTTGTCTTGGTACCCTCACCGTAAACCTTCTTAACAAATACATCCAACATACCCTGTAAGTCACAAAGCGTGATACCCTTATCAACTACAAGACCTTCCATCTGTGTGAACATTGGTGAATGTGTCGCATCATCATCTGAACGGAATACCTTACCCGGTGACAAAATCTTAATAGGCGGCTTCTTATTCTCCATTACATGAATCTGACCTGCAGATGTCTGTGTTCTAAGTAAGAACTCCGGTGAAAGATAGAATGTATCCTGCATATCTCTTGCCGGATGGTCCTGTGGAGTATTTAATGCTGTAAAGTTATAATAATCTGTCTCAATCTCAGTTCCCTCGAATACCTCAAAGCCCATGCCCTGGAAAATATCGATAAGCTGATTACGAATCAATGTAATCGGATGAAGATTACCCTGCTCTGACATCTCAGCAGGAAGAGAAATATCAATCTTCTCAGACTCGTATCTGTCCTGTAATTCCTTCGCCTTCATCTTCACATCAAGCTCTCCTAAGTAGCCTAATGCCCATTCCTTTAACTCGTTAACACCCTTACCATAGTCAGCTCTCTCCTCCGGTGCGATGTTCTTCATTTCCTTCATCAAAAGACCAATCTTACCTGTCTTTCCATCTAAAAACTTCTTCTTGAACTCATATACTTCTTTAGAAGAATTCAACTCTTCTGCGCCGGAGATAATCTCCTGCTTAATCTGCTCTAAATTTGCGTTCATTGTAAACTCCTTTCCATCCTCGCCTTACTACACCGTCAAATGCTTTTCTATTTTCTGCTATTTGTGCTAAGAATCCTGTTCTTGCTTCGAGCTACGAATATAAGATTTTCTAGGTGCTTTGTTCTAAGTATACTCTAACGTACACAACCGGCTTATATTCGCCGTCCATGGCTCAGTATAAGCCTTTTGCCGACATCGTGTCGTCAAATTGTTGTCTACTTTCAAAGCACTAAGAAAAACTAATATTCTTCGCAAGGCGCAATCACATGGATTCATTACACAAATACTAAAATTTCATCTCGCATTTGACTCCTACCTCATGCAAATCATCTTACACAAGTAATGTTTAAGGACTAAAAAAGTCCCTTGCATATTGTTATGCAAGGGACGAATTATCGTGGTACCACCCTAGTTCCCATCTTCTAATGAAAATGGCTCTAAAAACGTAACGTGTTCTGACGTCTTGACCTACCACGCACACTGCGCTTCATCCAAGCTACTCCGGTGGGAAATTCGACAGCTATATCTGAACTGAGGAGGCTTACAGCCGGTGACCTCCACTCTCTGACAGGAAATATAGTGCTACTGTGCACCTTCAAAGTATTTATTTATAAAACTAATATTAATCTTATTCATTTTGGAGGAAAATGTCAACCAAAAATCTCGAATTATTTGTTTAGAATCAAATCAACCCTATTCAACAACACGAATTTCTTTGATAACCGGCTGGTTCTCCTTTGCCACTGTTCCATTACGGTCCTCTACCCGAACAGCCTCACATATAGCGTCCACTACCTCGATACCGCTTGTCACATACCCAAATGCGGCATAGCTGCCATCTAGATGCGGAGAATCCTCATGCATAATGAAAAACTGAGAACTTGCACTATCATTTGCTTTTGAACGAGCCATAGAGATGACACCTCTTGTATGCGCCAAATCATTCTGAATACCGTTTGCCTCAAACTCACCCTGAATCTTTCTTGACGCACCACCCATGCCATTTCCCTGCGGGTCACCGCCTTGTATCATAAATCCACTGATAATGCGGTGAAAGGTTAATCCATTATAGAAGCCATCATTAACAAGGTCCATAAAATTAGTAACCGTAACCGGTGCAATATCAGCGTCCAAAGTCAAAGCAATCGTTCCATAATTCTCAATTTCAATCTCGATATTATGCTGACCTGTAAGAAGCACATAACCTTCACTTGTAAGAAGCCCTTCCTCCGGTAATGTCTCGGAAACCTCTATCGTCTCCGCACTTGTAGAGGTGGTCTTCATCTCCTCTGTCTTACCACAGGCTGTGAACACACACAGCGTCGTCATCATAAATATCATGGTAAAAAATTTCTCATATTTCCTCCCTGAGTCACTCCCAAAAGCTCTATTTACTTGCTAAAACCAACGTCTCACCCGGCTTTATGCAGTATAAAGTTTTGTCATCATCAAACCATATTTCAAAAAGTGTCGGATTATAAACCCTGCTGCCATCCGCACTGAATACCAGAGACTCATATGCAGTCACATACTCGTATATCTCCATATTGGTCGCATACCAAGTATCCTCCTTATGTGCCAGTACCTCACAGATATCATTTAGATGCTGCCAGTTATCCTTACCATCAAACTCAAAGCTGTGCCCCCATACATAGAACAGCTTTACACGTCTTGAAGCGCAATACTGACTATTCACATCCAACTCTGCAAATTCCTTTGCCCAGTCCAGAATCGCCGGATTGTCATGATGCGCTGTCGGCTTCCACTGATGCCAATCATCCGGAAGCTCAAACTGATTATTATCATGACCTAAGGTTCTTGCATACGCAATCTCCAACTCCTGCAAATATGTCTTAACCTTCTCATAGCTTGCAGGCTGTAACATACATAAAATACCTGAATCCGGATATGCCATACCACGGATGATTCGACCAAATCTATTTTCCAAATCAATACGACAATTTAAAACATCCTGTATTCCTTCAATCGGACGCACCAATCCCGGTGCCTTATGCCATAAGCCATGTACCGCAACCTCATGTCCCTTATCCAGAATATTCTCCCTAATCTCATCCTCTGTCAGATGCCAATCGCCCGTAGCCTCTGCAATACTACCGCTATTGATATTAAAGGTTCCTTTCATTCCATACTCGTCTAAAGCCTTTACTGTACGTAAGTCCGGACGACATGCATCATCATAGCTAAATGTCACTGCCTTTGTCTTTCCCTGTGGGAATCTCATAAATCTGTATTTCATATGTTTTACCACCTTCTATTTTTTCACATTTCTTATCGTACCATGTTTTTATGTAAAGTGAAATATAATTATTTTCTACGATATTTCATCTTATCTGAAAATGAAACCATGATAAGCTGCCTCTTTCTCTGAAAAGCAAGAAATCCTTTGCCGCCTGTAATAATCTTGTATGCCGGCTCTATTTCCTCTCCTCCATTTAAAATAGGCTCTAATCTCATATCATTCAATACCTGTATGAATACATTTCCTATATCAGCAAACGAATATGGTGAATCCAATAACTTGAAGTAACTGATGGACTGACCATATCCTATTTTAGTATGTAATGTTGGTATAAATGCAATATTCAATTTGTCATCAACAAAGATATCTATTGAATGCGGATTAAGTTTTTCTATTATATCTTTTGAGTCTTTTTGTTCCTTTTCTTTTTTCCAAAAATTAAACAATCCCATAAGTTATTATCCTCTTAGTTTCGCAGTCTTCTTTCTATTATACTTCTCATCCACTTCATGTCTCACATTTCCCCGTGTTATATTGCTCCACAGAACTGAAAGTTTCTTGCCTTTTCTCTCAACTTTCCTTTATTTTCGGGCATCCCAGCCCATCAACATCTATGTATTTTGCACTTTTCCCTTATTTTTTCCCTTATGAGGAAATTATAAGGGAAAAAGTGTTTTTTTCGTCTTAATCGTTCCCTGCTACTTTATCCAAAAGTCTTACTGAAT
>JAZNMO010000191.1:0-10962 GCA_045579665.1 Lachnospiraceae bacterium | reverse complement strand
CCCTGCCTGCCTCTTCCAGGCAAAGTACCAGAGAACCATTTCTACGAAATGGTATATCCAGCTCACGTGCCAGTTCATCCATCATTTGATTTCCACGCACATTAAGCTTTGCCTTTAAGCTTCCCGGAACAGCATCAAAGCCTGCATGTACAATTCCACTATTTGCCTTAGAGGTCCCCTCACATACATCCAAAGCCGCCTCTAAAACCAAAACCTTTCTCTTTGTTTTAGATAATTCTCTTGCAATACAACAGCCTGTTACACCTGCACCAATGATGATTACATCATACATGGTTTCCCTCCTTATTGCGGCATCTTACTTATAAGCCACTTCGCCAAATCCTCATACACAGTTGCTCTATCTAATTCATTTAATATCTCATGTCTGTCCTCTTCATAAAGCTTCAAGGAAATATCCTTAATTCCATGCTTCTTATAGGACTCATACACTTCTATAACACCCTTTCCGTAATCGCCTACCGGGTCCTGGGCTCCCGCTACCATAAATACCGGCAAATCCTTTCGAAGCTTCGCAATATTTTCTTTCTTCTGAATAAAAGTCAGCGCATCAAATAAAGTTCGATATCCATTTACCGTAAAAATAAACATACAATGCTCATGAGCATTATACATATCGATTATCTGCTCATCCCGCGTCAACCAGTCATTATTAGAACGAAGATTTGGGATTCTCTTATTATATGTACCAAACGCCAGCTTCTGCATAACATCTGAACGATATCGTTCTCCTTTAAACAATCCTATAATACCATTAATACACTTTGCTGTTGCAAGCACCAAGGGCTTCTTTCTGCCTGTTCCGCAAATAATAGCTCCCGTCAGTTCCTGACCATATGTCATTAAATAACGTCTTGCCATAAAAGAACCCATACTATGTCCAAACAGAAAATACGGTATATTCGGATACTGCTTTTTCATCTCCAGCGTAACATGATGTAAATCCTCTACTACTGCAGCACTTTTTTTCTCACAAAAATGTCCCAAGTCCTCATCACATCCTGCAGTCTTTCCATGTCCCAAATGGTCATTTCCCACCACCAAAAATCCTCTTTGTGTCAAATATGCCGCAAAATCCTCGTAGCGCTCCACATACTCAATCATTCCATGAGATATCTGCAATATCGCTTTTATCTCTTGTGGTTCCCATATTACCACATGAAGCTGATGTATTCCGTCCACCGACGGAATCTGCATGGTTCTCTTTTGCATAAACACACCCTCCATTTTTATCATCTATTTCTTGAATCCTGACGATTCAATACAATCCCTACAATTAACAGCATAGGAAATACCGTCGCAGCCATAATTCCTTTTCTCAAATCATCTTCGAAGCAGCCGGATATAAAACCAACAAGGCTCGGGCCGCCAGAACATCCCAAATCACCTGCCAGCGCCAAAAACGCAAACATCGCCGTACCACCGCCTTTTATCGTAGCTGACGCCATACTAAAGGTTCCCGGCCACATAATCCCTACAGACATACCGCACAACGCACAGCCAAGCAAACCAATCACAGGATTGGGCACAAACACAATTAGCAGATAAGATGCTATGCACAGGCATGTACTGTATAGCATGAATCTGCGCAGCCGAATCTTCTCTCCGTATTTTCCATAAAATGCTCTGGCTGCGCCCATGCAAATGGCAAAGGACATAGGTCCCGCCAAATCTCCAATCGTCTTCGCTACGCCAAGTCCCTTCTCCGCAAAGGTAGATGCCCACTGGCTGACCGCCTGCTCACTGGCACCTGCACAGACCATCATTAAAACAAATATCCAAAAGGTCTTCATTCCTATCAGTTCCTTCAAGTTCAAACCTTGCTCACCATCTTCTATCAGATGTCGAATCGGAACCTTGGTAAACAATATGGCATTTGCTGCAGGAATCAACGCCCAAAACGTTGCCACATATTTCCAGTTTTCTATTCCAAATATTGCAAAAAATAATGTTGATATCACAACAACTCCCACATGTCCCCAGCAATAGAAGGAATGCAATAAACTCATAGTCTTCTCTTTATTGTCAGAAGGGCATGCCTCCACAACAGGGCTTACCAGCACCTCCAGCAAACCTCCACCAATGGCATAAATCAGCACCGCCATAAGGATTCCCGCAAACGGGTCCATTCCCATACTGCCAAACAGCTCCGGTAAAACAGGAAGCAACAGAAGTCCTAACGATGCACATACATGCGCAATAATCATAGATGCGCGGTAGCCTATCTTATCAACAAAAGAAACCGATACCAAATCTACTACAAGCTGCAATCCAAAATTAAAGGTTACCAGCATTGTTATCTTAGATAACGGTATCTGATACTGGCTCTGAAAGGTCAAAAATAAAAGCGGTACAAAATTGTTCACAATCGCCTGCACTATATACCCGATAAAGCATGCCGTAATTGTTTTGTTGTAATTCATTTTCATAATAATCTCCATTCTTGCTGCCTCAGGAAATTTGGGCGCAAGCACAAATTTCTGTGTGAAAAATCTTCCATATATGGATTTTTCACACTAGTATCCTCGTATATTTTATGTACTGTATATAGTATAACATTTTATTTATTCATTTTACATGATAATTGTAAGTATATTTTGGTATAAAATCGCATTTTAGTTGACATAAAAGTGTGTTAGAATCTATTTATAACAAAAACACTTAAATGGAGGTATGATATGCAGAAATTATGGATAAGCGGTGCTGACGGACAGCTTGGAAAAGCTATTTTTGAAATGGTTGATACTGATAATTATGAGATACTTACTACCGATATAGATGATGTTGATATTACCAATATAGATGATGTTCTTCTTTATGGCGAAATGAATCGTCCTGACGTCATTATCAACTGCTCAGCCATGACAAATCTACAGGAATGTGAAGCCAATCCAAGTAAGGCGTTTCATATCAATGCATTGGGCGCAAGAAACCTTAGTATTGTTGCCCAGAAGCTACAGGCAAAGCTGGTTCATCTTTCCTCAGATGATGTATTCGACGGCACCTATGACAAGCCATACAATGAATACGACACCACTAACCCGCAGACTGTCTATGGAAGAAGTAAGGATGCCGGCGAAAAATATGTAAAGGAATTTACGCAGAAGCATTTTATTATCAGAAGCACATGGGTATACGGCAGTGGCAATAACTTCGTGAACCGTGTGCTAAAGAAACTTGATAGCGGTGAAGTATTAAGTATTGCCAACGACCAGGTTGGTTCACCAACCAGCGCGAAAGACTTGGCACGTTTTATTCTTAAGCTGATTCAGACTAACGAATATGGCACCTTCCACGCAACCTGTGCAGGCAGCTGTACCAGATATGAATTTACCCAGGAAATTATGCGACTCACAGGCAAAAAAGCTATCTTAAATCCGGTAGCAACGATAAACTCTGACTTTTCAACTTCCAGACCACCTTATGCAGTATTAGACAATTTTGTCCTCAGCATGGTGAAAAATCACGAATTTCCAACATGGCAGGAATCTCTTGCCGAATATATAGAGAGTTTATCCGAATAGCTGATAACACTCAGACTAAGAAAGGTAGGATGATAATTTGGAAAAGACAACGAAAAAGAAAATAGGATTAACAACAAAAATATTTATTGCCTTGTTACTCGGTGCCATCACAGGCTTACTTTTAAACTATGTAATACCGGCCAGTCCTTTTGTAGACAGCTTTGTCATTAACGGCGTACTCTACGTGATAGGTCAAGGCTTTATCAGACTGATGCAGATGCTGGTTGTTCCACTGGTATTCTGTTCCCTGGTATGTGGAAGCATGTCCATTGGTGATACTAAGAAGCTTGGAAGCGTTGGCGTAAGAACCATTGCCTTCTATCTGGTTACTACAGCTCTTGCAATTACTGTTGCACTCAGTATTGGTAATCTTATTAATCCCGGTATCGGATTAAATATGGAGGCAATTCAAGCCGCTGACTCTGTAGCTGCCACTACATCCACCAATGCTGCAGACACTATATTAAATATCATTCCCAAGAATATCTTTACCTCACTGGCTGATGGCAATATGTTGCAGATTATTTTCTTTGCATTAGTGCTTGGTGTCATTCTTGCCAAAATGGGAGACCGTGTAGATGTCGTAAAGAATTTCTTCTCAGAATTTAACGATATCATGATGGAAATGACTGTATTGGTTATGAGTCTTGCACCATTTGGTGTATTCTGTCTGATTGCAAAAACCTTTGCAGGAATCGGTTTCGATGCCTTTATACCACTTTTAAAATACATGGGTGCCGTTATGCTGGCATTACTCATCCAGTGTTTTATTGTATATTTATCAATGCTCAAGCTGTTTACAGGCTTAAGCCCGATTAAATTCATCAAAAAGTTCTTCCCCGTTATGGCATTTGCATTTTCAACAGCTACATCAAACGCTACCATTCCTATGTCAATTGATACATTGTCAGAAAAAATGGGCGTTTCCAAGAGAATTTCATCCTTTACGATTCCTCTTGGCGCAACCATTAACATGGACGGAACCGCTATCATGCAGGGAGTTGCCGTAGTATTTGCTGCCCAGGCATTTGGTATTCCGCTTGATATGATGGACTATCTCACCGTTATTGGAACCGCAACACTTGCTTCCATCGGTACAGCCGGTATTCCTAGTGTCGGACTTGTAACACTTACTATGGTATTTAACTCAGTTGGACTTCCTGTGGAAGCCATCGCACTCATCATGGGTATTGACCGAATCCTTGATATGAGCAGAACAGCTGTTAATATCACAGGCGATGCTGTATGTACCGTCATCGTAGCAAATCATAACAAAGCCTTGGTAAAAGAAAAATATAATGCTTAACAAAAAACCACGGAATTTACTCCGTGGTTTTCTTTAAATATACTTAATCTCAATATTACCAAACACTGTCTCGCCGACGATTTCTAACAGATTATCACTCTGCATGTTGCAATTTCCAAATTCTCTTCCTCCTGCAAATACCTTCTCAAATCTGACAACCGTCTTCCATTCCTTCGGAACATAAACCACCACTGAACCAAATACATTCTCAATCTTCATCATGGCTCTTCCATTGCACAATCTTGCATTATCAAGATAAATCTGCATACTACCAAATACATTTTCAATCTGTGCATGCTGCAAATTCTGACAGTTAATATACTTCACGGATGAGCTAAACACCGACTCGCATGTAAAATGATAATCATCCTCTGACTGCTCATCACAAATACCACCCTTAGCCATAAATTCCGCATCTCCTATCTTGTGACCAAAGTGAAAATGTGTCCTGGAATGTCCAAATATCATATTCATACCAATGGTTCCCAGTAATGCTGCTCCCAATACCGGCCATGGTGTAAGCTGCTCAATGCCTAATCTCTCGTCCCATAAAATTGCAAGGAACGCTAACGGAAAGAAAATACCAAACCACTCTAGCTTCAAAACACTTTTTACAAACCATACTGCAAAAACAAAGCTGAATACCAGTGTCCACACACTGATTTCACCAAGCCATCCCATGCTTCCGATTAATATAAATACTGCCAATAACAAAAATGTAATTCCTGTTAAAATATTATTATCTTTTTTCATAATCTTTTCCTCTTTTCTGCCAGTCTCTCTACTAGCGCCTTATAATAGCTTCTCGATACATATACCTGCTTTTGCGATTTGGAAAACTCTATCCTGCTCGAAGCCGTCAGATTTCTTGTAATGGAATATATATGCTTCAGATTTACAATCGCCGATTTTGATATTCTCATAAAATATCCCGGTAGCAATTCCTCTAACTGACACAGCCTGTAATCCGATTCATAGATTTCACTTGCTGTATGTGCCCATACCTCTTTCCCCTCTGTCTCAAAGAAAAGAATCGCATCCAGCTGCATATAGTAGTCCGTATCGTTCTTATGAAGTAATATGGTTCTGCCACTATCACTACTTTCCATCAACACATTCTGCATCTGCAAAATCCGCTCATCAAGCTTGCAGCAATGTATGACTACACTCTCTTCCTGCAGGTCTTCATCCACCTCAATGCGAACCTTCATCGCCCTCTCCCTTCTCTTATCTTTTCGTTTTCATCTATCTTGATTTTAGTATAATCACACTTTACTTTTGTGTAAATAGACCTAAACCAAGAGGTAAAAAAACAAGCCTGAAAGGTAAAATCTACTTCCTTTCAGGCTCTTGGTATCTAACCCAAAGCATCCATTACATTCTTTTCTGTAACTCTTCTTTTCTTACACTGCAAAATAATTGTTCCTAACAACAACATAATAACTGATATCACTGATACCCAATTCGCCACATTCCAATACCACAATTCTTCAAATTTCACATGTATTGTACCTGAATATTCAGCTGGAATAATCACCCTAACCACATTATTATTTCCATCTTCTACCTGCAGTTCCATCCCGTCTTCTGTACAAGCTTTATATCCCTTGTAATTCAGGAAAGGTACATCTGCAACCCCTACTGATTCTCCTGTTTCACAATAAAAGCTTAGTTGCAGACCCTTTTTCTGTACATCCTTAAGTACTAATACATCCTGTGTATGAACTTCACCATCAAACAACGATTTATCTGTATCTGTCCTTATATATTCTTCCATACTTGTCCAATTTGTTGAAATTTCTCTTTCATCATACGGCTGATATAATTTTTCGCCTTCCCACCATACACCATAATCTGTTACACTAATTTGGCTTGATACAAAACACGTCATAATAACACCAACTACAACAATCCCATATGATATCTTATTAAATACATCTAATCCTTCTGTCCAAAGCTTCTGTAATGCTCTACACAATACCAAGGTCAAGCTTAATGTTGCAAACGCAAGATATCTAAACGGAAACTGTATTTGAGCTAAAAAGTTCCCAATTTTCGAAGATGCCGCCAAATAATCCCAAGGGAATATATTAGATGACATCCACAATATTCCTACCGAAAGCACAACAAAAAACAGACCTAATTTATCTTTACTTTTTTTATTTAGTTTCATTCCCCACAAAACAGGCGCACACATTAGTAGCAATCCAGGAGTCAACATCAATCGATCTTTCAACAACTCTTTTGTTGTACCATAAGCTTGTTGAAAAAAAGAAAAATATTGCCCTATATATGCCCCCCTCTCTTGTATATACATAATATCTTCTGTCGCCTTAACCTTTATATCCATATTTATATAATAATCCAAAAATGGTATTACAAAAAATGCGCTCAGCACAATAGTTAATAAAACTGCTTCTATATATGTAAGTAACACTTTCCAACTAAGCGTTTTTTTACAAAGTAAAATAGACACAATCAAAATAATAATAACTGTCATTTGTGTTGTTAATATATGACATTGTATTACTCCAGACATTCCAAGCGCCAATGTAACAGCATATTTATGATAGCCTTTCATAGCCTCTTCATCTGATGTATATATCCTATATAATGCCAAACCTATTATTGGTAGAAACATCATTGCTGTATATTCACCTACTACACTTCTTGAATATACATCTATCATACGGTAGGCAGATGTTACATATGCCAAGGTTCCAATCAAAGCAATCTTTTCATTTTGAAAAATCTTTCTCAAACATACATAGCTAATAATAGTTGTTCCCAAACTAATCAACACAACATAGAACTCATATGCAAAAGTCACAGAAAAACCTAATAATCGCAAAATAGCCGGAATATATAACAATATATCTCCATAAAAAATAGAAACAGGATATCCATACGATTCCAAACTACTTGCATATATCCTTGCTGGAAAAACAGCATTTTGAAGCGTCTCTACTAATCCTTCTATTCGATACAGATGAAATGTTAAATCAAATCCAAAAGTCAGTCCCGGTATCATACTTGGAATTACAGAAAGAACTGTAATTCCAATCAAAGACATCACTATCTTCATATGCTTTCGCGTACAATATAGCACATCAAATAGAAGGAAAAACAATACGAGACATACCATAATTCGGTTTGCCGCTACTCTTGTTTCAAAAATTGTTATTTCCTGTATTGTCGTGTAACCCCACGGATCGTATTGAATCGCAATTTTCAAATCATCAATATCACGCATTACCTCTAAATTATATTCTTGTATCTGAGATGATGCATGTAATGCGACTGAATTATCAACTTGCAAAAAAGGTTGATATTTATCAGACCAAACCAAAACGTCCGTTGTATCATACTCTGTAGAATATAAAACATGTACTCTATAAGTCCCCTTGTCAAGAAACAAAGGATCTGTATATATTAATGTATCTATCGATTCCTTTATCATGGAATTATCAACATACCACACACCATCCTCACGCATTGAAATATACTCTGATTTCAAACTCTCCATTGGAATTTTAATTATCTGCAAATCTCCTGCGTACAAGATAAATCCTATAACACCAATTAAAAGAATTTGAAACACAAAAGCAACTATATTGCATTGCTTCTTATCCTTCCAGTTCAAAATACAAGCCTTAAAATATTCCATGATTTATATTCTCCTACGTATCTCCCCTATATTAAATCACTAATCTACTCTCTTCTCACCCATAAAGAACACTACTACTGTACCGGGACCAGTATGGCTGCCAATTACCGCACCGATACTGTTAATGCATACAGGCTCTTTAAGGTTCGGAAAAGCTGCTTCTATCATTCCTGCAAGCTTCTTTGCCTCATCCTCACACGCCGAATGGGAAACATAGCATTTACCGCTGTAATTCTCACCGTCTGTTGCAAGCTCCTTCATCTTAGTAAACAACTCATCCATTGCTTTCTTTCTACCACGTACATTTTTCACATTCAAAAGTCTGCCCTCTACATTCACCCTAATGATAGGACAAATGTTCAAAAGCGAACCTGCTACTGCAGATACTGCAGAAATACGTCCACCTCTCTTAAGATGTGACAAGTCTGTCACATATACCCAATGCTGAACATTCAGCTTGTTATCCTCTGCCCACTGATGCAGCTCATCTAATGTGGCACCATTATCTCTCATATCAGCCAAAATAGTCATGAACATACCATAACCACTTGCCGCACAAAGGCTGTCTACAACATAAATGGTACTCTCCGGATACTTCTCCTTCAACTCTTCTCTTGCCACACAAGCAGAATTATATGTACCCGAAATTCCACTTGAAAGCGTTAAATGTAAAATATCCTTTCCCTCTTTTAAGAACGGCTCCCAAAACTCAATGTACTGCTCCACATTTACCTGCGAAGTTGTTGGCATGGCACCTCCTGACACCCTCCGATAAAACTCTTGAAAGCTCATAGTCTCTCCCAAGTCATCAGGATACTCTACTCCATCCATTGTATAGTGAAAACACACATACTTAATATTTCTTCCTTCAAAATGCTCCCTTGTCAAATCAGCTGTGGAACAACAGCTCAATACATAATCCCTCATATGTCCTCCATTTGTTCTTTTATTATAATCTTAACATATCAATACTGATACGATAACTTCCTTTACTTTCCATAATCCGTCTTGCTAAGTGCAATTCCTCCCCATGTGTCACCCGCATAAGAGGAACCTCTTAGAAAATAATCTCGGATAATACCATAGTTCTGGTCATCATTAGTGCAATCAATATGATACCACTGACCATCGATATTCACCAAATTCCAAGCATGCTCCACTCCATTTACCTTACCTGCTGCAATATAACACGGAATGCCCATCTGGTCCATAAATTTCTGGAAAAACAATGCATATCCTGAGCATACAGTGGTCTTGCTGCTTATTGCGTCATAAGCAGAACGAAAATCAAACCCTGCAACACCCTGTGCAGTCTCATAAGAATAATTCACATCACCGCATATATAATCATGCACCTGTCTTACCTTATCATAAGTCGAACCTGTATTAAAATATGGCACCAGCATAGCAACTGCAGCCTCTGTAAACGCTTCCTCTTCCACCGTACTCAGATAATCATAGGTAATCGTAAACTTACCATTACCGCCTCTGACATATACGGAATGAATATTCGCTGTTCCGTAATTCAATACGGACGAACGCATCATCTCCGAAAAAACATCATATATAGAATAAAATGTCAAGGTATTGCTATAAACCGTAATCGCACTTGCATGTTTTGTAGCTGCTTCCTCCCTTGCTGCCTGTGCCTCTTCAATGCTGTTCACCCTATAGGTAAGTTGATGCGCATAAACAGGTGCCACGTAAGGCGCTGCCACTGGCTGCTGCACCGTTGTCATATCTGTCAAAGCATATCCAGGTATGTAATACACACCATTTAAGGATACACGAAACCAGCCATTCGACGTAATCCCCGTAACCTGCATCGGCAGATTCGCATCCAAAGTCATAACAGGTACTGCCTGCAAATCAGGCTCCACATAAAGCCCCGCCTGGTCTGTAGTATATAACACCATCTGGGCATCCGATATTGTATATTCTTCTGCCTGTGCTGTTATTCCCCCACAAAATAAGAAAACCAATAACATAGAAATTGCCATCAGCAACTTATGATATTGGTATGTAGTATTTTTCCTATCTAACAAATTCATTTCCGGCTACCTCCATAAAATAATGTAGTTGCTTTCCATTGTTGAATCATACTCCATTCTATTGTAATTCACCGTTTGATTGCTTGTCAACAAAAACAAAAAGAGCTGCTACATACTGTAACAACTCTTTTACTGCCGGCGACCGGAATCGAACCGGTACGGGAGGTTAGTCCCGCAGGATTTTAAGTCCTGTGCGTCTGCCAGTTCCGCCACGCCGGCATTTACAAGGAAAATTGATTTGCTTCGCAAATCAATGGATGGAGGTGGATTCGAACCACCGAAGCAATTTGCAGCAGATTTACACTGTGTCCCCTTTGGCCACTCGGGAATCCATCCATAGCGAAACTCGAAATCAAGTCTCAACAGAAATTATTTATACCATATTACATATCAAAA
>JAZNMO010000190.1:0-7927 GCA_045579665.1 Lachnospiraceae bacterium | reverse complement strand
CACTAAACCGATACCGTATTTCAACTCACGGAACGCCGTTTCAATTCCCCAACGGGCATGATATAATTCCTTGATTTCCGCAAGGGTAATACTTCTGGGAAGACTTGTCGCCAGTGTTTCATATTCTCCCGTATCCAACTTGAACCGCACCACACGGATTTTCATGGGATAAGGAGATGGAAAATCCCAACGTCCTGCTCTTGTTTTACTGCTGTATATTCGGTCTTCCTTTTTGCGTGTCTGTAATAGAATGTAACCATTTTCCTTATCCTCTTTCGTTTGAGTCGTAGTAATGGTAAATGATACATCCATGTCCAGTTCCGTCATTGGCAGTTTTCCGATTTCACGCATCGCCGTTCTGTCCTGCTTTACTCTTATTAGAAAGTCTGTATTTGGAGTATTCTGTATGTGGGCGAATGCGTTGTATGATTCGTAACCTCTGTCGGCAACAATTAAGGTTTTCTCCTTAAAGTCATACCATTTCATCATGAATAACAGTGCGCCCACCTCGTCCTGCCGAGGTTGCGGTTGTATAACACAATACTGATAAGTCTTATTTAGCACATCATATAAAGGATTGACGTGTAGTTGGTTATATCCTTTGGGCGTGCTGTTGTTTATTACGAAGCTGTCCGATTTCGGATTGCGTGCCATGTTTATGGTAGTACCGTCTATGGCAAGAACCCGATACCCCTTGTAAGTCTTTGTGTCCTTACACTTGGAATTGAAATTCTCGAAGATTTCTTCCATAACCGTCCACGGAATTTTATCCCGCTGTTGTACAAATGCCGATGCAGAAACAGATATTCCTGCATCGTATAATTCCTTTTTCAGACTTCCGCCCTGCATGGAAAGTAGAAGATTTATCACAGCTTCCATTTATTATGCTTTTATTCAGTTACAGTAGTGTTTGAATTGTTATCCTTTACAACAAGGTTTACATTATCAAGTCCGTTTACTGTGATGTTACGATTTACCATAGCTTCGTAGGAATCAGCTTTGATGATGTCAGCAAGGTCAATACCTGTTGTTTCCTTCATAGACTCAAATAACTTAGTCATTACTGCAGGTACATTACCGGCTACCTGGTCAATACCAGTGCTTCCCTCGCCACCGCCAATGATTGTAATCTTATCAATCTGAGTAAGTGGCTCTGCAATCTTTCCTGCAATTTCAGGAAGAACCTTAATCATCATTTCAGCAACAGCGGCCTTGTTATACTTCGCATAAGCCTGTGCCTTTTTCTCCATTGCTTCAGCCTCGGCGATACCCTTTGCCTGAATAGCAGACGCCTCAGCTTCACCGACTGCACGGATACCTTCAGCTTCCTGCTGCTTAGCATAGCGGCTAGCTTCAGCCTGCGCTTTCAATGCTTCAGCCTCACGCTGTGCCTCGAACTGCTTTGCTTCAGCTTCCTTCTGTCTCTGGTAGAGGTTTGCATCTGCTCTCTGCTGAGCTGCATACTTATCTGCCTCAGCCTGCTTCTTAATCTCAGCTTCAAGAGCCTGCTCCTTAACAGCAACTTCCTTCTGCTTTAACTCAATCTCACGCTCCTGCTTAGCGATATCAGCGTTAGCAGTTGTAATCTCGATAGTCTTACGCTGTTCCTCTTTCTGAATTTCATAAGCGGCATCAGCCATAGCCTTCTTAGTATCTGATTCCATCTGGAGCTCAGACTTCTTGATTGCAAGCTCTGTCTGCTTCTTAGCAATCTCTGTCTCAGCAGCTACAGCGGCATCATTTGCTTCCTTATCAGCATTTGCCTGAGCAACCTTAATATCTCTTTCGCTCTCTGCTCTTGCGATAGCAGCAGACTTCTTAATTCTTACAATGTTATCAATACCGAGGTTCTCGATAACTTCATTACCATCTACGAAGTTCTGTACGTTAAAGCTGATGATGTCAAGACCCATAGCAGCAAGGTCTGGCTCAGCATTTTCCTTAACAAGTGTAGCGAACTTCTGACGGTCAGAAACCATCTCCTCTAACTTCATCTTACCAACGATTTCACGAACGTTACCTTCAAGTACCTCTCTTGCAACACCTGCAATGTATTCCGTGTTCTTGTTCAGGAAGTTCTCAGCAGCTAAGCGAAGCTTATCAGGCTCATTACTAATCTTAACGTTAACAGTTGCGTCAACATTAATGTTGATGTAATCAGCTGTCGGAACTGCATTGCTGGTCTTTACATCGATAGGAATCAAACGAAGATTCAGTTTATCCAATCTCTCGAAGAATGGAATACGAATACTTGCTTTACCGATAACAATCTTGGATTTCTTCTTAATACCTGAAATGATATAAGCCATATCCGGTGGAGCTTTTACATATCCCATGCAAAGCAGAAGAACTAAAAGTATAACAACACCAATAATAATAAATTCCATAATACTCTCCCTCTCTTTTCTTTTTTAATATATATCATGATTCTGGAATAATTATGATATTGCAATCATAACATAAGTTGACATAATTTACATTATTTTGTCGAAATTAATTGCATAAATTTATATAAAGAAAAGAGAAAATATGGTAAGCTAAATTGATAAGTATAAAATTAGGTGAGGAAAAGGCTTTTGAAAACAAATATTATATATGAAGATAAAGAAATGATTGTGATACATAAGCCGGCAGGAATTGCGACCCAGACCAATAAGCTGGGGCAGGCAGATGTGGTAAGTGAATTAAAAAATTACCTACATCGCTCAGGGCAGGGCTCTTATGTAGGAGTGATTCATCGACTAGACCAGCCTGTAGAGGGATTATTAGTTTTTGCTAAGACACCACAGGCAGCTAAGAATTTGTCTGCACAGTTACAGAATGGTGCATTGAAGAAGTCTTATAGTGCTTTAGTTCCTGAGATAGATGCGCCATTGCCACAGGAGGGAGAATTGACAGATTATCTTGTGAAGGATGCCAGGACCAATCTATCCAGAGTAGTGGACAAATCCACACCGGATGCGAAGGAAGCAAGGCTTAAGTGGATATGTAAGCAGACGATATGTGGACAAGACCTTTCATATTCATTGGTGGATGTGGAAATCTTTACAGGCAGACATCATCAGATACGAGTGCAGATGTCCCATGCGGGGATGCCTCTTTTGGGTGACAGTAAGTATGGAAATGAAGCGTCAAAAGCGTTGACTCAGAAGTTGGGGTTGCATCAGACGGCGCTTTTGGCACGCACCTTGACGGTGAAGCATCCGGTAACAAAAGAGTTAATGAGCTTTGAGTTACCTTATCCGCTTAACTGGAAGATAACATAAATTAAAAATGAAATTTGATAAATAATATATTCATTTCAGAAAATAACGAACACACCAATTGAGTTGACACTCTTTTTTAAAAGAGATATAATCATTATACAAGAAAAAACAGCATGGCTTGACTAGACTCATTTTAAAGGGGGAGTGACTCAAAGGAGGCCACTGAATTGAGTATGGATGGAATGCAGAATTGGACCAATTATCTTGAGGTAATGCGCAATCGTTTATTGGTTGTAAATGACGCAGATAGTCTGATTTCAGTTTTAAAGGATGTTGAGAATATACCAATTGCTTTATCGACGATAGAAGATGTTACGGATGGAACCGGTTTAAATATGTCTCTGTCAGTAATATGTTCTGAGGTAAAGATTATCAGCCGGGTTATGTGCCTGGTAAGTGATGATATGTTTACAACAGTTCAGCTGAATCTTGAGACCATTAAGACGATTCATTCCAAGATATCGGTAGATGGAAAAGGTGTGGTTATGAAGCTGGTTTTGAAGAATGGGGCAGAATTTTTGCTCATGTTCCACACAGATCTTGCAGAAGATGAGTCCTAGGTAGTAGGATGGAATTTTGTAAGCTGACAATTGAAAAGAATGTAATGTAATAAGAAAACACGAGTATAAGGAGATACTTGTGTTTTTTTATTTCCATATTTGTGGTATACTTTTATATTAGGGTAACTATGTAAACCTAGATGTGCGAGATAGAAAGTGAAATAAGATGAGTAATAAGAGATTTGTATCTATGTGGGGAAATGCGATATCCATCGCAGATAGAAGACCGGAGAATTATGCCAAGGATTTGACCTTGCGTTATCCGATTCATCCTGCATTTGATGGTGATAAAGTAAAGCTGACCTTTGATAATTTTTGTGGAACTGAGCCTGTTACGATTACTGAGGTGACAGTTGCAGCCTCTAAGACCAATGGTGGGAAGGAGATAGATGACGCGACTTTGGTTGCGGTAACTTTCGGTGGTAAGTGCGCTGTGACGATTCCGGCAGGAGAGGCAGTTGTCAGTGATGAGATTTGCTTTGAGGTAAAGAGAGGTCAGGACTTTGCAGTTAG
Organism: Lachnospiraceae bacterium; assembly: GCA_045579665.1. GTDB lineage: Bacteria > Bacillota > Clostridia > Lachnospirales > Lachnospiraceae > COE1. The sequence goes on along the minus strand of JAZNMO010000190.1, from coordinate 3,588 downwards.
TATCTATTTGGGTGATTTTACACTGATGCGTTCGGCTGTATTGATTACGGGACCGCTTTCCAAAGGCTATTATGCAGTTGGTAATTACGCCGATAAGGCTGTGTTGCCGATGGATTTGACACGTAATACGAATTGGTTTTATTTCCTGAGTAATATTGAGGTGTATACGGAGAGTACGAATCAGGCGATTATCTGCTATGGCGATTCGATTACTTCGCAGGCATGGCCGGATTATCTGGCACTTCGATTGGAGGAGGAAGGGTTTACCAAGACTGCGATAGTAAGACGTGCGGCATCCGGTACGAGGATTCTTCGCCAATACGATAACATCACCTATGATTCTTATGGTTTAAAGGGAAAGACACGTTTCCCAAGAGAGGCGAGGGTAACAGGTGCGGATACAATCATTATTCAGCATGGTATTAATGACATTATTCATCCGGTAGGTGTGGAGGTGAATCCTTTCAGACCTTGGAGTGATATGCCGACAGCAGGGGATATGATAGATGGCTTGAAGTGGTATATCGAGAGAGCAAGGGAATATGATTTGAAGGTGTATATGGGAACTCTTCTTCCGATTTACGGATGGAGAACCTATGAGCAGTTCCGTGATGACTTGCGTAATGAGGTAAATGACTGGATTCGTACCACGGATTTGATTGATGGTTGTATTGATTTTGATGTAGCTGTGAGAAGCAGTGAGAATCCGGCGGCATTTGGTGAGGGATTTGACAGTGGTGACCATTTGCATCCGTCTGATAAGGCTTACAAGCAGATGGCTATGACGGTGCCAAAATGTATATTGTTCTAAAGAACAAATACATTTTGGCATGCATATGCACACGAAAAAGCGAGGAATATGTCGCATAAATGCGACGCTTTTTCAGCGCAACAATATGCCAAGGCATATTGTATCTGTATTGAATCTATATAATTAGGAGGAAGCTGTAATGGAAGAGCAAGGTAAGAACAGTATAGCAAGAGAAGCGGTCAGAATGGCGTTACCTGCTGTGTTGGAGTCGTTTTTTGTGGCACTTGCAGGAATGGTTGATTCCTTGATGGTAAGTTCTCTTGGTTCTCATGCGGTAGCGGCAGTTGGATTGACAACACAGCCAAAGTTTATGGGATTATCCCTTTTCTTTGCTACAAATGTAGCAGTGTCAGCACTGGTTGCCAGACGAAGAGGTGAGAAGAGACAGGATTTGGCAAACCGGATTCTTTTGGTGGCGCTAATGTTTGTACTTGTGGCGACAGTAGTAGTCAGTGCTTTGTGTGTTGGTTTTGCCAATGAGATTATTGCATTTTGTGGGTCTAATGAGGAGACGCATGAGTTGGCAGTTGCTTATTTTAGGATTATTATGGGCGGTATGATTTTTAATGTACTTTCCATGACAATAAATGCGGCGCAGAGAGGTTCCGGTAATACCATGATTGCCATGAGGACGAATATAACTTCTAATGCAGTGAATATGCTTGGTAATTACTTGTTGATTCAGGGACATTTCAGATTCCCGGCATGGGGGATTCATGGCGCGGCAATTGCGACGGTATTTGGTACAGTAGTTGCATGTGTGATGAGCATTCAGTCACTGTTTAAGAAGGATAATTTTGTGAGTATTCCTTACATTATCAAAGAGAAGATTAAGCCTTCCATAGAGCCTTTGATTAGCATGGTGAAGCTTGGATTTTCCGTATTTATTGAGCAGATTCTGATGAGAATTGGTTTTATGTCAACAGCCATGATGGCAGCAGGTATGGGAACAGCGGCTATGGCGGCACATCAGGTTGGTATGAATATCATGGGATTAACCTTTTCCTTTGGAGATGGCTTGCAGGTGGCAGCAGTTGCCCTGATTGGAAGAAGTCTTGGCGAGGGTTCACCGGATAAGGCAAAGGAATACGGTAAGGTGTGTCGTAGGATAGGTTTGAGTATTTCTTTGGTGCTGGCAGTATTGTATTTCTTTGGTGGAGAGGCATTATATGGATTGTTCTTCGAGGAAGAGGAAATTATAGCCTATGGTGTTTCGATTATTAGAACGATTATATTTATTGTATTATTTCAGATTTCACAGGTTATTTATATGGGCTGTCTTAGAGGTGCGGGAGACACCAACTATACAGCGATGGCATCTACGATTAGCGTAACGGTTATCAGAACGGGCGCATCGTATTTGTTTGGATTTGTATGTAATCTGGGAATGGTCGGTATTTGGATGGGTATTCTTGCTGACCAGATTGCGAGATTTTTGTTTGCATCCATTCGATTTAAGCAGGGGAAATGGACGAAGATACGAATTTAAGGAGAAAAGGGAGGTCTTAATATGCCAACGCTTTTATTTGTTAATGCCTGTGTACGCGGCAAGGATTCGAGGACACTCCAATTATGCGAAAGATTATTAGAACGTATAAGGGAAGAGAATAGTAAGGATTTAGCATTTCATATTGAAGAGATTAGGTTATCAACGGAGAATCTGCTTCCGCTAAATTACGAGAGACTGCAGAGAAGACAGGAGCTTTTGATGCAGGGACAGTATGAGGATACTATGTTTGACTATGCCAATGCGATGGCTAGTGCAGATATGATTGTGATTGGTGCGCCCTATTGGGATATGTCATTTCCGTCTATGCTGAAGATTTTCTTTGAGGCTGCCAGTGTGGAGGGGATTACCTTTGGTTATGCCGAGGATGGAATGCCCATTGGCTTGTGTAATGCTTCGGACATGTACTATGTGACAACAAGCGGCGGATATATTGGTGAGTGTAACTTTGGATTTGAGTATGCCAATGCGTTGTCTAAGCTCTATGGTATCGAGCATGCGCATTTTGTGAGTGCGCAGGGGCTTGATATGGAGGGGGCTAATGTAGAGGAGATTATGGCACAGGCATGTGAGCAGGACTTTTGGAATGATTAGTGGAGGATGCATGAATATATTAGTGAGTGCCTGTCTGTTAGGCGCAAATTGCAGATATAATGGTGGCGGAGAGCTGCGCGAGGAGTTAGTAGCGTTGTCTAAGGAGCATCATTTGATTCCTGTTTGTCCTGAGATTTATGGTGGACTTGCAACACCCAGAGACCCTGCAGAGATTATCGGAGATAGAGTGATTACCTGCAAGGGTGCGGATGTAACTGCTCAGTATGAGAAGGGGGCAGAAGAGGTGGTTAAGCTGGCGAAGCTCTTTGACTGTAAGTATGCCGTTATGAAGGAGAGAAGTCCTTCCTGTGGATATGGTAAGATTTATGACGGAAGCTTTGCGCATGTGGTGATAGATGGAAATGGGCGAGCATCTGATTTGCTGAGTCAGAATGGTGTGCAGGTATTCGGCGAAAGCAGAATTGGAGAGCTGGCTGCCTTGTTAGTGAATTAAATAGTAACATAAATATTTTATGTTAACAAAAATAAAAGTTAGTATTTCTACTAAAGTAGAGGTGCTGGCTTTTTTTGTTAAATTTGGGTTTAGCTGAGCTCTCTCGGCGCCCGCCCTAACAGGTTTCATTCGAAAGCCGATGCTCCGAGCTAAGATTTTCTAGGCGCTTTTATTTTAGTGTTCTCTATGTACGGAACCGGCATATATTCGCCGTCCATGGCT